>JANMCI010000167.1:0-4346 GCA_031361245.1 Rhodobacterales bacterium | reverse complement strand
TGTCAGGTTGCGGCACCAGCCGCCCGGCCTCTATGTCCATTGCGATCTCGACCACGCGCCGGTTGACTGGAGCATCGCGGCCCTGACGGTTGAGCACGTCCACCACCAGCCCGTTCACATCGGCTACTTCGGCCCGCCGCCCCTTGCGCCAGTCCTGTAAGGAACAGGTCAAAGTGTCTTCGCGCGAAAAGGTGCTGAGAACCTTCTCAAAAATCTGATCGACATAGCGTTCGGGATCGTTGCTCATTGTCGGCGGCATGCCGATGATCGGCATGATCGTAGCGCCGTCCGCCAGCGCCGCCTGCATCGCCTCATAGCCTGCGGCGCGCATCACCTCGAGCATCCCCGGCGCCCGGGCTGCGACGTTCAGCGCGGTGTTGATGATGGCCGAGGGGATCAGTTCGGCGGCGTTGACCACCAGCTTCATCCATTTGGCCGAGTGAATGTCGTCGGTCACTTCGACCGTGCCGGAATGGCGCAAGAGATCAGCCACCGCCTCGACGCGGTGCTGCTGCGCCGGGTCAAGCGCCCCCATGGCGAACCAGGATTCGTCATGGTCGTTCTGGCGGTTGGTGATGCCCGGCACCCACATGTTCGACGCAATCTCGATCACGGCACCGATGGTGCGATGCCGCCCGACGATCGCGGCGATGTCTTCGTGGGTCATGCCGTTCTGCAACCCGATGATGAAACCATCCGACGCCAGAACCGGCTTGATCATCTCGCAGGCCCAACGCGTATCATAGGCCTTGACCACCAGAAACACGAGGTCGAAGGGCTGCTTGATCGCGGCCACTTCGCACAGATGCAGCGCCTTGACCGTTGTATGGATGGCCCGTGTCGGCATGTTGACGGTGATACCACCCTCCCGCATAGCCTCGACATGGGCGGGCCACTGGTCAATGAAGGTCACGTCCAGCCCCGCCAGCGCAAAGTCGGCGGCGATCGAGGCACCCTGCGCCCCGGTTCCCATAAAGGCGATGCGTTGGCTGGTCATGGATAGGTCCTTGAATAAGGGGTCATTGCATGATCATCCCGCCGTCGATCATCAGACATTGGCCGGTCATGTAGTCGGAAGCGGGCGAAATCAGGAAAGCCACGGTGCCCGCGATGTCGCTTGGACGCGAGGTGCGGCCAAGCGGGATGCCGGCGGCAAAGTTCCGCATGGCCTCGCCGGGGGCGGAAGAAGCGCCCATGGCCATCAGGTCGCGGTCAAGCTGGGTCCACAGGTCGGTCTCGACCACGCCGGGCGCAAAAGCGTTGACGGTGATGCCATGCGGGGCCAGCGCGCGGGCGGCGGCCTGCGTCAGGCTGATGACAGCTGCCTTGCTGGCGCAATATGGCGCGAAATCGCCAAATCCGGTGCGCCCGGCCATTGAGGCAGTGCTGACGACCTTGCCCTTGTGGCCCGCCGCAATCATCGCCTTGGCGGCTTCCTGCATCCCGATCATCACGCCCAGACCGTTGATCGTCATGATCCGGTTCCAGTTGTCCTCGGTGGTCTCAAGAAAAGGTTGGGGCCGGTTGAACCCGGCATTGTTGACGATGCCGTGCAGGAACCCGTACGCCGCTTCACATGCTCTGATCGTCGCCGCGACCGAGGCGCGGTCGGATACGTCTGTGCGGGCAAAGATCGCCTTGCCACCCGCGGCCGTAATGCCAGTCGCCGCCTGCTTTCCCGCAGCGTCGTCGATATCGGCGATCACGACGCCATAGCCGGACTGGGCCAGCGTCTCGGCGACCCCGAGACCGATTCCTCGCGCGGTCCCAGTGATCACTACGCCGCCAAGGTTCTCTGTGGTCATGACTTGCCCCTTTTCACTGCGCCGCATCCGGGGCCAGCACGAAATCGAAGGGCGAACGCCAGGCCGTAGCACCACCCGTGACCCGTTCGAATGGGGCGATCAACGAGGCTTTTACGCCGAACACGGCATCCGAGGCGAGATACGTGTCACCGCCGATGAAGGTATGGGTGACGAGCTTTTGAAAGCCCGGCGCGGTGATCAGGTA
Organism: Rhodobacterales bacterium; assembly: GCA_031361245.1. GTDB lineage: Bacteria > Pseudomonadota > Alphaproteobacteria > Rhodobacterales > Rhodobacteraceae > Stagnihabitans. The sequence goes on along the minus strand of JANMCI010000167.1, from coordinate 2,336 downwards.
ATGCATATGGGCTGGCCGGTAGGGATGGCGGCCCAGCGCCCCAAGCATCTGCCCGACCGGGCCGTCGTCGGGGATCGGGTAGCAGACCGGCTTGATGCCGACAAAGCTGTAACGTCCATCCGCGCCGGTGACAAAGACACCGCGGTTGTTGCCCTCCGGCTGGATGCCGGGCTGCTGTACGTCGTAGAAACCCTCGGCATTGTCGGACCAAACATCGACCCGCGCCCCGGCGATCGGCGCGCCGGCCAGGTCCAGAACCCGGCCCTCGAACAGGCAGGCCTCACCTTTGCCGTCCAGAGAGATGTTGGTCCCCATCGACATTGTCGGCACGCCATCGACATGGAAGGGGCCAAAGACGGTATTCTCGGTCGCCCCCGCCGGGCGGCGGTTGTTGATCGCATCAACCAGCATCGAAAAGCCCAAAGTGTCAGAGAGCAGGATAAATTCCTGCCGCTGGTCCGAGCACATCTGGCCTGTGCGGGTGAGGAAATCGATGGCCAACTCCCACTCTGCTTGCGTCAGGTGCACCTCTTTGGCGAAGTCATGCAGGTGGCGGACGAGGGCGGACATCACTTCGGCCAACCGGGGATCGGTGCAGCCGTCGTGGCGGGCGTTGACGGTCTCGGCGGAAGTGACCTCTCTAAAGGTGCCGGACGGGTCGGAAGGGGTCATAGCGGGGCGTCCTCAGGGTTGGGCCGGGGCACCGGCGAAGGCACGGGCGAGCAGAGCCGCAACGGCGTTACGCTCGATCGGCCGGGGGTTCCAGTAGGGGTTGGCGGTGGCCATATCCACAGCGCGCGGCAGGTCGGTTTCCTTCAGGCCAAGGGCGGCAAGATTGGCAGGCGCGCCGATCCGACGAGCAAGGCCGTCCAACCCTTGATAAGCAGTAGCGGTGCCGAAAATCTCGGCGACCGGGCGCAACAGTTCGGGCACCGCAGCCTCAGTATAGGCCACGGCATGGGGCAGGATCACCGCATGGGTTTCGGCATGCGGCAGGTTGAAGCCGCCGCCCAGCGCGTGGCAAAGCTTGTGGTGCAGCGCCATGCCGACCTGCCCCAGCACGGTGCCGCACAGCCAGGCGCCATACAAAGCCTCGCCCCAGTCCTTGTCTTGCGCCGCGCCGCCGGTCAGGCGGGGCAGGGAAGCGGCCAGCGCACGGATCCCCTCCAGCGCCATGAGCGAGGAGATTGGATTGCGGTCGCGGGCATAAAGCCCCTCGACCGCATGGGCGATGGCGTTCATGCCGCTGGACACCACCAGATGCGGCGGCAAGGAGCGCACGAGGGCGACATCATACAAGATCACCGTCGGGCGCACACGCGGATCGGTCAGCGTGGTCTTGCGGCCGCCCTCGGTCTGCCCGAGGATCGGCGTGGCCTCCGACCCGGCAAAGGTGGTGGGGATGACGACCTGCGGCAGTCCGGTGCGCAGCGCCAGCGCCTTGGAAAGGCCCGTGGTCGAGCCGCCGCCGATGGCGACCAGGCAATCAGCCCCCGCGGCTTGCAGCGCGGCAAGCGCCCGTTCGGTCACCTCGACCGGGGTATGCATCGTGGCGCCGGAATAGACACCTGCCGAGGCGGACCCGAGCGCCGCCGCGACGCCTTCGCCCACCGCCGCCTGTTCGGGCGTGGTCAACACCAGCGCACGGCTGCGTCCGAGCGCGGCCACTTCCTCCGCCACGCGGGCTTGGCAACCGGGAGCAAAGACCACGCGCTGTGAGGCTGCGGCATAGGCGAAGTCAGATTGGAACAGCGATGCGGTCAAGGTTTTCTCCGGCGATGGTAGATGTCGCGGCCTGTCGTCAGGTACGAACGACAATCTTCAGCTGGTTGCCGGCAGGGTCCAGAAGCGCCTCGAAGCCCTTGGCAACCACATCTGCGGCGTCGATACGGGCGGTGATCACCTTTTCCACCGGAAACGCACCCGAAGCGATAAGGCGGGCGATGCGGGGCCAGATCTGCACCGGATAGCACCAGGTCGCTTCGACCGTGATGTCCTTCAGCGCCCATTGCATGGCGTCAATGCTGGCACGTTTGATGTGTAGGCCAACCTGCACCACTGTGCCCTGTCGGCGCACCGCGTCGATACAGGCATTCAGCGAGGCTTCCATGCCGACACATTCCAGCGCCACATCGACACCGACGCCTTCTTCAGTCAGATCGCGAACGACCTCGGCCAGATTTTGCGTCTTGGGGTCCACCACCACAGCATAGGGTGCGATTTCAGCCACGATGCGGCGACGGTTTGGGTTGGGTTCCGAGACGATGATGACCGAAGCCCCCGCTGCCTTGGCCGCAAGGATGGTCAGCGCCCCAATGGGACCGGCACCCGAGACC
>JANMCI010000059.1:0-3486 GCA_031361245.1 Rhodobacterales bacterium | reverse complement strand
GTCAACTGGCTGGTGCCAGCGGCGATCATGTATCTGGCCGTTCCCGTGGCGCAGCCCAAGCCGCATACCGAACGGATCACCGGCAAGCCCGGCATGTGGGGCGTGATCCTGCTGTTCGCGCTGACCATTGCGACGGCGGTGGGGTTCAAGAACTTTCTGCTTTTGCCCCCGGCGATGGGGATGATGCTGGGACTGGGGTATCTGCAGGTCTATGCGTATTACCTGAGCCAGACCGGCGCGCGGCGGTCCGACGACGACATGGTGCTGGACAGCTTTTCGCAGGTGCAAAGGGTCGAGTGGGACACGCTTTTGTTCTTTTTCGGCATCATCTTTGCGGTGGGGGGTCTGGGGGTCCTGGGCTATCTCGCCGTCGCGTCGCAGGCGCTGTATGTCGGATTGGGGGACACGGCGGCGAATGTGATCATCGGCGTTCTGTCGGCCATCGTGGACAATATCCCGCTGATGTTCGCCGTTCTGACCATGGACCCGGCCATGTCGGACGGGCAATGGCTGTTGATCACACTGACCTGCGGCGTCGGCGGGTCGATCCTGTCGATCGGGTCGGCCGCCGGGGTGGCCCTGATGGGGCAGGCAAAGGGGCTTTACACCTTTTCGAGCCATCTGAAGTGGAGTTGGGCGGTGGCGCTGGGCTATGGCGCCGCGATCTTGTGCCACATGTGGATCAATGCGGCGCTGTTCTGAGCCGCACCCTCACGCGACGTGGCGCAGGGAGGTGCGGCCCAGCAGCGTCAGAAGTGGCAGCGCCTCGTAATCCATCAGCGCGCGGCGCGGCAGATCGTCTAGCACCGAACAGGTCGACATCAGGCAGCACCCATCGGCGGTGATCGCAAAGGGCTGGCCCATGTCCAGAGCCACGGTATCGGTCAGCGCACGGCGTTCGTCCTTGACCGCGACCTTGCCGTCGCAAAGCGAAGCCGCTGAAATCAGCGCCTCTTCGACGCCGAACAGATATTCGACCGACGCGCCAGAGATCAGCACAAGCTGGTCCGATGACACCAGAATGTCGGTGGTCAGGCCGAAGAACGGACTGCGCAGCACGACGGGGGCAAAGCTGCCCCGGCTGGGAAAGGCACGGCGGGTCAGGCGCTGAAGCGGTTGAAAGCCGTCGTCAAGGGTAGCGATCAGGTCGCCGGGGCGCAAAAGCCCGGCACGCACCGGGCCGCGTCTGGTGTCGATGGGGGTATTGATCCCGATCCACGGGGCGCGGGACGGCAAAGTGGAGTTCTGCGTGAAGCCGAACCAGAGCGCCGACGGGTGGCGCTTGCTGCCCTCGCCCCCGGTGCACAGGGTCTGCAGGTCATCGAGCGACAGCGGCAACACCGATGATCCGCGCGCCGTCTGACGGATGCCTTCGCCGAGGATCTGGAACTCCAGATCCCAGGTCTGCGCGCCGACGTCAAAGGTAAAGGACAGTCGCGCCGTTCCTTGACGCTGGGCAATCGGCCCGGGCAAGCGGTGGCGCAGGATCTGAGCGGCGTGGCGGTGCAGCAGCGAGATGCCGCCGTCGGGATCAAAGAAGACCGAAAGGGTGCGGGGGGCGCCGGTCTCGGGCTGGATTTGCAGCAACACGGTCGGCTGGAGGATCGGCAAGGCAAACTCAAGCACGAACAGGCCATGGTCCAGCGACCGGGGGGCGCCGGGGTCAGCCTCCATGCGATCAGACAGGGCGATCCAGTCAGTCATCGCAATGACGGATCAAACCGCTGGAGCGCCAGATGTATCGAAATGGGCCATGACTGCCTCTTTCTGCAGGTCGCTGCGCCTGCCTTGCCTGCTATGGGTCTTTTGACCCCTGTCCGCCTCTGGACTTGTTATTGCGGCGAGTTTACGCGGATTTGGGCGGCGTGTCACGCCCTCAGAATGCAAGGAGAGCAGGATATGGCAAAGCTTGATCCCGTGGCGCTGACGGCGGCGCTGATCAGGTGCCCGACCGTGACGCCCAACGAGGGCGGCGCGCTGGTGTTGCTGCAGGGCGTGCTGGAGGGGGCCGGGTTTGACTGCCACCGGGTGGACAGGGGCGGGGTGAGCAATCTGTTCGCGCGCTGGGGTCGCAAGGGGGCCAACAAGAGTTTCGGCTTCAACGGGCATGTCGATGTGGTGCCGGTGGGCGACGTGGCGGCGTGGACGCATGACCCGTTTGGCGCGGATGTGGTGGACGGCGTGATGTTTGGTCGGGGGGCCACCGACATGAAATCAGGTGTCGCGGCCTTTGTCGCGGCGGCGGTGGATTTCGTCACGGACGCGCCGCCGGACGGGGCGGTGGTGCTGGCAATCACCGGGGATGAAGAGGGGCCGTCGGTGGACGGCACGGTGGCACTGCTGGACTGGATGGCCGCGAACGGTGAGCGGATGAGCCATTGTCTGGTCGGCGAGCCGACCTGCCCGGACCGGATGGGCGAGATGATGAAGATCGGGCGGCGCGGGTCGCTGACCGCCTGGTTCACCGCGCAGGGTGTGCAGGGACACAGCGCCTATCCGCACCGCGCCCGCAATCCGATGTCGGCGCTCGTGGCCCTGCTCGCCCGGCTGGAGGCGGAGCCGCTGGACCGGGGCACCGCGCACTTCGACGCCTCGACCGTGGTCATCACCACGATTGATTGCGGCAACCCGGCGACCAATGTGATCCCGGCCAAGGGCAGCGCCACGGTCAACATCCGCTTCAACGACGCCCATACGGGAGCCTCGGTGACGGCGTGGCTCAAGGCGCATGCGGCGGCTGTGGCGCAGGCAACGGGCGTGGAGATCGGGGTCAGGGTGTCGGTCAGCGGCGAAAGCTTCCTCACGCCGCCGGGCGAGTTCTCGGATCTGATCGCGCGGGTCGTCGCGGCCGAGACGGGGCTGGCGCCGGTCGCCTCGACCAGTGGTGGCACCTCGGATGCGCGGTTCGTCACGGATCACTGTCCGGTGGTGGAGTTCGGCCTGGTCGGCCGCACCATGCATCAGGTCGATGAGCGGGTCGCGGTGGCGGATATCGTGGCGCTGAAGGCGATCTATGCGCGGGTGCTGCGGGAGTATTTCGCATGACGCTGGAGATTGGCGAGACGCGGGACATCGCAACCTGTCAGGCGCTGCGGCGGGTGGTGTTCATCGAAGAGCAGGGTGTCTCGCCGCAGGATGAGATGGATGGCCGCGACGAAGGGGCACGGCATCTGCTGGCCCGGCTGGACGGCGCGCCGATTGGCACCGCGCGGCTTTTGACCGAGGGGCCGGTGGGCAAGATCGGCCGGGTCTGCGTGCTGGCCGAGGCCCGGGGCAAGGGCGTTGGGGTGGCGCTGATCCGGGCGGCGGTCGAGATCTTTCGGTCCGAGCCGGGGATTCAGAAGGTCAAGCTTGGAGCGCAGACCCATGCGATGGGCTTCTATGCGGCCTTGGGATTTGAAGCCGTGGGCGAGGTTTATCAGGACGCGGGCATTCCGCATCGGGACATGGTTTTGGGACTTTAGAGCGGGATGACCATTGGGTGAA
>JANMCI010000053.1:0-7332 GCA_031361245.1 Rhodobacterales bacterium | reverse complement strand
AAGGGGTTTCTGCACGGCTTTGTCACCCGGGCGCCGGAGACCGAGGTGCTGTACAAATGTTCGGACGTCTATGCGCCGGACTGTGATGGCGGCATTCGCTGGGACGACCCCGACCTTGGCATCGACTGGGGGGTCAGCGCGCCGGTCCTGTCGGCCAAGGATGCCGCCGCACCGGCGTTCCGCGACTTTGCCTCACCGTTCCGGTGGAGCGCGCCATGAAGCTGCTGGTCACCGGTGGAGCCGGGTTCATCGGGTCGGCGGTGGTGCGGCTGGCGGTGGCACGCGGGCATGAGGTGGTGAACCTTGACGCGCTGACCTATGCTGCCTGTCTGGACAATGTGGCCGGGGCGGCGCAGTCGAACCTCTACAGCTTTGAGCAGGCCGATATCCGCGACCGCGCCGCTCTTGACCGGGTCTTTGCGCGGCACTCCCCCGACGCGGTGATGCATCTGGCGGCCGAAAGCCATGTCGACCGCTCGATCGACGGGCCGGCGGACTTCATCGACACCAACATCACCGGCACCTTCAACATGCTGGAGGCGGCGCGGACCTATTGGACCCGCCAAGGCCGCCCCGAGGCGTTCCGCTTTCACCACATCTCGACCGACGAGGTTTTCGGCTCGCTGGGGGCCGAGGGGCAGTTCACCGAAGACAGCCCCTATGACCCGCGCAGCCCCTATTCGGCCAGCAAGGCCGCCAGCGACCATCTGGTGCGGGCCTGGGCCGAGACTTATGGCCTGCCTGTGGTGATGACGAATTGCTCCAACAACTACGGCCCCTTCCACTTTCCCGAAAAGCTGATCCCGGTTGCGATCCTGAACGCGCTGGCGGGCAAGCCGATCCCGGTTTACGGGCGGGGCGAAAACATCCGCGACTGGCTTTATGTCGAGGATCACGCCGACGCGCTGCTGACGGTTCTGGCCAGGGGGCAGGTCGGCCGCAGCTATAACATCGGCGGCGAGAATGAGGCGCGCAACATTGATCTCGTGCAAAAGATCTGCGCGCTGCTGGACGAGATGCACCCCGAGGGCGCGCCCCATGCAAGGCTGATCAGCTTTGTCATCGACCGCCCCGGCCACGACGCCCGCTATGCCATCGACCCCAGCCGCATCCGCGACGAACTGGGCTGGCGCCCGTCGGTCACGCTGGACGAGGGTCTGCGCCGCACCGTGCGCTGGTATCTGGACAACGAGGCATGGTGGCGGCCCTTGCAGGCGCGGCAGGGCGTGGGGTTGCGCCTTGGGACCAGGACCTGATGCTGACGGCGCATCTGCCCTCGGGCTATGTGATGGCGCGGGTCTGGGGGCGCCCCGCCCCCTGGCTGATGCCGGCGGCCCTGATTGGCGCGATGGTGCCCGATCTGGACATGCTGTGGTTTCATCTGGTCGATAACGCCTCGGTCCACCATCACCGCTATTGGCCGCATATCCCGCTGATCTGGGCGGGAATTGCCGTGGTTTGCACGGGGCTTTTGTGGCGGACGCAATGGCGCGTGGCGGGGCTGATGTTCTTTGCGGCGATTTTCCTGCATCTGATGCTGGATACGGTCACGGGCGGCATCCTGTGGCTTTATCCGGTGAGCACCACGCTGTTCCGGCTGGTCGAGGTGCCTGCCGCCTATGATCACTGGGTGATCTCGTTTCTGTTGCACTGGACCTTTGCGCTGGAGCTTGCGGTCTGGCTGGCGGCGCTGGTTCTTTGGGTGCAGCGCCGGAATGGCTGATCTGTTCTTCATCGCCAGCAAGACGGCTGGCATGGCGGCGCGGGCGGAAAGCTGGCTGCTGCTGGGGCTTCTGATCACGCTGGTCGCGGTCTGGCGCGACAAGCGCCGGTTGGCGCATTGGGCCGGGTTTCTGACCTTTGCCGCAACGCTGTGCCTGACGATCTGGCCTTTGGGCGACCTGCTGCTGGCACCGCTGGAGGCCCGCTATCCGGTGGCCCCCGCCCTGAGCGCGGTTGACGGCATCATCGTGCTGGGCGGGGCCGAGCGCACCGGCGCTTATCGCCGCTGGGGCAGCCCGCAGTTCGACGATGCGGGCGAGCGGGTGACGGCGGCGGTGGTGCTGGCGGCGCGCTATCCAAAGGCCAAGGTGATCTTCAGCGGCGGTGTCGGCGCCTGGGTCAAGGGCAAGGACGGGTTTGGCCCCGCGACCATGACGCGGCAGGCCTGGGTCGATCTGGGCGTGGCGCCGGAGCGGATCGTGCTGGAAACCGCCTCGCGCAACACGGCCGAAAACGCGCGGCTGACCCTTGCCCAGATCGCACCCGCGCCGGGGCAGCGGTTCGTATTGGTCACCTCGGCTTTCCATATGCCGCGCGCCATGCAAAGCTTTGCCCGCGCCGGGTGGACCAATGTGACGGCGTGGCCGGTGGATTTCCGGTCGGGTGATCTGGCGGATGGGGCAAGTTGGCGACTGGATGAACATCTGTCGGGACTTGATATTGCGTTGAAGGAATATCTGGGTCTGTTGGTGTATCAACTGACCGGACGTTGAGGGATGGATTTGCGGATGAAGGTTCTGGTCTTTGGCAAGGGTGGGCAGGTTGCCACCGAGCTTGCCCGACGGATGCCCCAAGGGGTCATCGCGCAGTTTCTGGGCCAAAGTGCTGCGGACCTGTCCAACCCCAAAGCCTGTGCCGCCGCAATTCGTGCAAGCGATGCCGGGGCGGTGATCAACGCCGCCGCCTGGACCGCCGTTGACAAGGCCGAGACCGAGGAGCAGGCGGCCACCATCGTCAATGGCGACGCCCCTGCGGCGATGGCGCGGGAATGTGCGGCGCGCGGGGTGCCGTTCCTGCACATCTCGACCGATTATGTCTTTGACGGTGCCGGCACCGCCCCCTTTGAGCCCGGTGATCCGACCGGGCCGCTTGGGGTTTACGGACGCTCAAAGCTCAAGGGCGAGCAGGGGGTTGCGGCGGCGGGTGGGCAATGGCTGATCCTGCGCACCTCTTGGGTGGTGTCGGCACATGGCAACAACTTTGTGAAAACCATGGTGCGGCTGGGGGCCGAGCGGCCCAGCCTGAATGTCGTGGCCGACCAGATCGGCGGGCCGACCCCGGCGGCGGCGCTGGCGGATGCGCTTTACGTCTGCGCGGGCGCGATGGTGGCGGGGGCTGCGGGCGGGATCCATCATTTCGCCGGGGCGCCCGACACCAGCTGGGCCGACTTTGCCCGCGCCATCATGGCCGGGGCCGGGCTTGACTGCGTGGTGAACGACATCCCGACATCGGCCTATCCAACCCCGGCGCGCCGGCCGCTGAATTCGCGGCTGGACTGCTCCAGCCTTGACCGCTTTGGCCTGACCCGCCCAGACTGGCGCGCAGGCCTTTCCGAAATCCTGAATGATCTGAGGGCACAATGACACGCAAGGGCATCATTCTCGCCGGGGGGTCCGGCACGCGGTTGTGGCCGATCACCATGGGCGTCTCCAAGCAGCTTTTGCCGATCTACGACAAGCCGATGATCTATTATCCGCTGAGCGTGCTGATGCTGGCGGGGATCCGCGAGATCGCGGTGGTCACGACACCCGAGGATCAGGAGGGGTTTCGCCGGCTGATGGGGGATGGGTCGCAGTGGGGTCTTGCACTGAGCTATATCGTGCAGCCCTCGCCCGACGGTCTGGCGCAGGCCTATCTTCTGGCGCGCGACTTTCTGGCCGGGGCGCCGTCGGCCATGGTCTTGGGCGACAACATCTTTTTCGGCCACGGCCTGCCGGAGATTCTGGCAGCCGCCAAGGCGCGGGAGGCGGGCGGCACGGTCTTTGGCTATCGCGTGTCGGACCCGGAACGCTACGGCGTGGTAGAGTTCGATGCCGCGGGTCAGGTGCGCCAGATCATCGAGAAGCCGAGCCATCCGCCGTCGAATTTCGCCGTCACCGGGCTTTATTTTCTGGACGGGCGAGCGCCGGATCTGGCGCTGCGGATCAAGCCGTCGCCACGGGGCGAGCTTGAGATTGCCGACCTTCTGGACATCTATCTCAAGGAGGGCAGCCTGACGGTGGAAAAGATGGGGCGCGGCTTTGCATGGCTGGACACCGGCACCCATGGCAGCCTTTTGGACGCCGGAAACTTTGTCCGCACGCTGCAGGCGCGGCAGGGGTTGCAGGTCGGTTGCCCGGACGAAATAGCCTTTCGTGCCGGATGGATCGACCATGCCGCTCTGGCCCGGCGGGCAGAGGTGTTCCGCAAGAACGACTACGGGATCTATCTGGCCAGCATCCTGAACGAATGAACCGGCTGGCGGGTCAACGCAGCATCACCGCAATCGCGATGAGCCACGCCACGACGACGCCCGCCACCACCGCAAAGCGCGGCAGGCCCAGAATCGGGCGCGCGGGGTCGTCAAAGATCCGGTAAAGATGCGCCATGCGCTCGTTTGCGACGACGAAATCGTCCCATGGGCCGCGCCGCAGGCTGGGGTAGCGGCGCTCCAGAACGAAGACAAGGGCGACGGCCAGCAGGAGGCTGCCAGCCACCCCCACCAGCATCCAGTTGCGCACCACCGACACCGCCTCGGTCGAGGTGGCACGCTGCAAGAGGCTGAACTGCCCGGCCTGCAGGGCACCGGCAAGCCGGGCATCAATCTCAAAGGCGGCGAGCCGTTCGCGGACCAGCGCATATTGGTCCTGCATCAGGGCCAATTGGCGTCCGTCGCCAAGCCGTTGCTGCGCGACATCGGGATCGCTGGAGCGGCGGACCATCTCCAACTCGGCCTTCAAGGCCCCGGTTTCCTGCCACAGGCGCTGCTCTTCGCGACGGTAGAACTCCATTTCACCGTTGCGTTCGCTCAATTGCCCGGCGTTGCCGGCATCCAGAATCTGCTGGGCCAGATCGTTGGCGATCCGCGCCGAAACATCGGGGTCCGGCCACAGGACCGACGCCACGATGCCGCTGACTTCGGGTGCCAGTCCCAACGTGCTGCCGGCGTCAGAGGTCAGATCCCGCACGGCGATCGACTGGCGCAGACGCACGGCAGAACGGTCGGCACTTTCGCCCGCGTTGATGTGATGCCGCTGTACCATGGCCAACAAGTTGGCGCGCGAGGTCACCCTCGCCTTTGCCGCCTCGACATCCACGCCGGGACGGGTCTGCACAACGGCCGACGCCTCGAAACTGGGGGCCTGCATGCGGGAATACGACAGCGAGGACAAAGCCCCCACCGTCACGACCAGGACGATCATCCAGAATTGCCGCAACAGCGGCATGATCAAGGCACCGAAAGAATATGGCCTGTCCGGATATGGCGCGTTCTGGCTGCTCAAGCCCGTCTCCTTGGCGCTTTTGTCAGCGCCATGGCGAGATAGCCCATAAAGATGTCGCGATGATGGAGGCTTTGCGGCTTTACGCCAGCGCGGGCCGCCTGATTTTCGCCGCAGCGTCGATCACCAGCGGACGCAGACCCGCACCACCGCCATCCAGCACCTCGAAGAGATGCGTGCGCATCCGCGGTTCCCAGAAGTCATTGATATGGGCTGCAAGACCGGCGACACCCTCGTCATAGGGCTTGCTTTCCATGAACTTGGCGATCTGGTTGGCCATGTAGATCAGCTTGGTATGGGGGTCAAAAGGCGCTTCATGCGACATGGGCTGTCTCCGAATTCAGGCGGGCGGAACGGGTGAAAAGCTCGAACCGGTCGGGTCGGGCAAGGGCGATCAGGGTGATGCCGGCCTCGTCGGCCAGCGTGACCGCATGCGCCGTCGGGGCCGACACGGCGATCAGGATCGGGGCGCCAAGCGCTGCCACCTTCTGCACCATGTCGATGGACACCCGCGATGTCAGCAGGACGGCTCCGTCCGGGTGAGTGCCGGCACGCAGCATCCCACCGACAAGCTTGTCGAGCGCGTTGTGCCGCCCGACATCCTCGCGCAACGCGACAAGCCCGCCCGACCAGAAGCCCGCCGCATGAACGGCGCGGGTCGCGTCGTGCAGCGGCTGGGCTGCGGGCAGCGAGGCGATGGCCTGCATCACCTGCGCCGCCGTCATTGTGAATGATGATTTTGGAACTGGCGCAACGCTTCGCATCGCCTCGTCCAGCGAGTCGATCCCGCAAAGACCGCAGCCGACGGGGCCGGCCATGGTGCGCCGCCGTTTCGCCAGCCGCGCCTCGGCTTGCGGTTTGAGCCAGATCTGGACATCAATGCCGTTCGACGCTTCGACCACCTCGATGCTGTCGATCTCGCCGGGCGACGCGATGCCTTCGGTCAAAGAGAAACCGTAAGCAAAATCAATCAGATCGGCAGGCGTCGCCATCATCACAGCCTGTGTCGTCCCGTTGAACGACAGGGCAATCGCCACCTCCTCGGGCAAGGTCCGCGGTCCGGCCTCGCCCGTGCCAAAGCACAGGCGGGAAACGGGGCGGCTTGTCTCCATCACTCGGCCGCCGACAGGATGCGCCGCGAGTGGGCGGCTTGGGCGTTGTATTCCTCTTGCCATTCGGACGGGCCGTTCGAGGGTGATATCTGCACGGCCGTCACCTTGTATTCGGGGCAGTTGGTGGCCCAATCCGAATAATCGGTCGTAATGACATTGGCCTGCGTGTCGGGGTGGTGGAAGGTGGTGTAAACCACGCCCGGATTGACCCGGTCGGTCAGCGTTGCGCGCAGCGTCGTGTCGCCCGAACGGCTGGCGAGCCGCACCCAAGAGCCGTCCTTGATGCCGCGCAGTTCGGCGTCATGGGGGTGAACCTCCAGCAGGTCCTCGGCATGCCAGACCACGTTTTCGGTGCGCCGTGTCTGCGCGCCGACATTGTACTGGCTGAGGATGCGCCCGGTGGTCAGCAGCAGCGGGAAACGCGGCCCGGTTTTCTCGTCGGTTGCCACATATTCGGTGTTGATGAACTTGCCCTTGCCGCGGACGAAGTGATCGACATGCATCAGCGGCGTGCCTTCCGGCGCGCTGTCGTTGCACGGCCACTGGACCGAGCCCAAGGTCTCGAGCTTTTCATAGCTGACCCCGGCAAAGGACGGCGTCGTCATGGCAATCTCGTCCATGATTTGCGAGGGATGCGTATAGGTCCAGCCGGCGCCCATCTGATTGGCGAGCAGCATGGTGACCTCCCAATCCTCATAGCCATTGCGCGGGGCCATGACCTTGCGGACGCGGTTGATGCGGCGTTCGGCATTGGTAAAGGTGCCGTTCTTCTCAAGAAAGGTCGAGCCGGGCAGGAAGACATGGGCATAGTTCGCCGTCTCGTTCAGGAACAGGTCGTGCACGATCACGCATTCCATCGCGGCCAGACCGGCGGCGACATGCTTGGTGTCGGGGTCCGATTGCAGGATATCCTCACCCTGACAATAAAGGCCCTTGAAGGTGCCTTCGACGGCGGCGTC
>JANMCI010000031.1:0-14041 GCA_031361245.1 Rhodobacterales bacterium | reverse complement strand
CTGAGCCCGCCCGCCATATGCCCCGCCAATCGGGGGGCGGCCTCGAATACAGTGGCCTCATGCGGGGCGCGCGCCGCCTCGATCGCGGCCAGATCGCCGCTGTCGGTCAGATCCCAGCCCTGCGAATTGACCCGGCCCCCGTAAAGCCGTGGCCCGGTTGTGATCGCGTGGCTCGACAGACTGTCCATCGCCTCCAGCGCGGTCAAAGGGCAGGCCGCCACCCGTTCCGGCGGCACCTCCTCATTAACGATCTGATTGACAAAGCTCGAATTCGCTCCGTTCTCCAACAGCCGCCGCACCAGATAGGCCAGCAAATCGCGATGCGCCCCCACTGGGGCATAAATTCGACAACGAGCACCTTGTTCCGTCAGAACGATGTCGTGCAGCCGCTCGCCCATGCCATGCAGGCGCTGGAACTCGAACGCCCGGAAATCGCAGCCCATCGTCCGGGCCATGTCCAGAACGGCGGCGACGGTATGAGCGTTGTGGGTGGCGAATTGCGGATAGATGCGATCCGTCAGGCCCAGGAGTTTGCGTGCGTTGGCTATGTAGCTAACGTCAGTCGCCTGTTTTCGCGTAAACACCGGGAAGGAGTGCAGTCCCAGCACCTGCGCCCGCTTGACCTCACCATCCCAATAGGCGCCCTTGACCAATCGCACCATGATCTTGCGGTCCAGCTTGACTGCCAGATCGTGCAGCCAGTCGATCACCGCCCCGGCCCGCCGGCCATAGGCCTGCACCACCACACCGAACCCATCCCAGCCCTTCAGGCTCGGATCCGTCAAGACAGCCCCTATCACCTGCATCGACAGCGCCAGCCGGTCGGCTTCTTCCGCGTCGATGTTGAATCCCAACCCGGCCGCCTTGGCCAGGCCCGCAAGGGCGCGCACCCGTGGGACCAACTCTTCCATCACTCGGTCGCTCTTGGCCACTTCATACCGCGGATGCAACGCCGAAAGCTTGACCGAGATGCCGGGGTTGCTGCGGATATCCGTGCCTCTGGCGGCTGCTGCGATGGACGTGATCGCTTGCGAATAGGCCAGATGGTATTTTCGCGCGTCGGCTTCCGTCCGCGCAGCCTCGCCCAGCATGTCGTAACTGTAGGTAAATCCCCGCGCTTCCAGTTCCTTTGCCCGCGTCATGGCCGCAGCGATTGTCTCTCCCAAAACAAAGTTGCGCCCCATCTCCTTCATCGCCCGGCCCACGGCAGAGCGGATCACCGGCTCTCCCAGCCGCTTCACGGCCGCCTTCAGATGCCCCACCACACCGGGTTCGCGATCCTCCAGTACCTTGCCCGTCAACATCAGGGCCCAGGTCGAGGCATTGACAAGGCTCGACGATGACCGCCCCAGATGCCGACCCCAGTCGCTTGGCGCGATCTTGTCTTCGATCAGTGCATCCATGGTTTCAGCATCCGGAACGCGCAGCAGCGCCTCGGCCAAACACATCAGCGCAATGCCTTCTTCGGTCGAAAGGCCATATTCCGCCAAGAAAACTTCCATCAATCCGGGCTTGACCGACGCGCGGATGCGACGAACCAGATCGGCCCCCGCCTCGACAATGCGCCCCCGCGCGTTGTCATCAAGCCCGGCCTCGGCAATCAGCTTCCGGACAAGATCTGCCTCTTCGGTCAGGCTACCGCGGTCGATGATGGTCCAGTTGTCCGGCATGGGGCTTCTCCTGCTTGTCGGGCCATGCTATCGCAGGTTCGCGCGGCTGTTTTCCTGATTAGGATCAAGTTTCCAGCCATTTCGCCTGTATTTTGGGAAAATTCATGCCGATCGATCTGGACCGTTTCGACCAAGCCATCCTGACCGCTCTGTCCACCGAGGGGCGGCTGTCGGCCACCGAACTTGCCCGGCGGATTGGCTTGTCGAAATCGCCGACACAGGCGCGCATGAAGCGTCTGGAAGAAGGCGGCGTCATTACCGGCTATTCCGCGCGTCTCAACCGGGTCCGCATCGGTCAGGCTCATGTCGCCTTTGTCGAAGTGCGCCTTTCGGACACCCGTGAAGCGGCCCTGCAGTCCTTCAACAAGGCCGTCATGGCCGTGCCTGAGGTCGAGGAGTGCCATATGATTGCCAGCCGCTTCGACTATCTGCTCAAGGTGCGCACCGGCGACATTCAGGATTATCGCCGTGTGCTGGCAGAGCGCATCTCCGCTCTGCCGCATGTTGCCTCGACCTCGACCTATGTGGCGATGGAGGCCGTAAAGGAAGGGTCGTGACTATTCCTTGGCCTTGATGGTCGAGGTCTGGACGGCGTTCTTCCCGCCGGCCGCCATCACCGAGGCGGGCTTGGCCGCCTCTTTCTTCGGCTTTTTCACTTCCTTGCGCTTGTTCATGCCTTTGGCCATTTCGGCTCACTCCTCTGGTTGCCCCTGTGGCGTCAGCCCCTCAGGGTCGACTCGCATTCCAACTCTATGACGCCAATGCCGGATCGTCACGGTTTTTGCAAATGAACGGCGTACCGCGCAAGTCAGCGGTCGGCATTGCGCCGCGCAATCGTATTTGATCTGTAGCGAAATACCTCCCTGCCGTTGCATTCCCTGTGTCGGATCGGCAAGAAAAGGATGCCGAACGATCCTTCCATGCACAAAACCCGCTCAACTGAAGCAATTGACCCAGTTGTCCTTGTCGAGGGCCCGTCAGGTCGCTAATGGTCGAACCGCTCACTTCGTCTACTTCCCAGTATGCTTTGGAATACCTTCACAATGTCCCGTGACGACCGCGCGATCCTGCTCAACACACAATTGCTGGCTCTCTACATGCGTGTGTCGGACGCCGCGAACTCGCGCGATGACGATGCAGCGATCGCCGAACTTTTGTCCGTGCGCGAAACTGTCAACCCTCACGACCACCCGACCCTTGGCCCGGTATTCGACCGCTATGCAAAACTTGTCGGGCTGCATCTGACGTCCACAAATCGCGGCAAACTCGAAGCCACCTTGGCCGAAAGACGCTTCAGCGCCCCGAGTGAACTGCAAATGCCTCCGGCTTTTTCTGGGCACGTGCGCGACCTTGGCCCCCTGAATCCAGACGGCCGCCCCGGCATCAGCCTGGTCACCTGCTCGATGAACCGCAGCAAGAACCTCGTCAAAGCGCTGCCCTCGTGGCTCGCCAACTCCGAAATATCCGAGATTGTTGTGGTTGACTGGTCCTCGAGCTCGCCGGTGGAGGACGACTTGCGCGCAGCCGGAATTTCGGACCCCCGAATCCGCATTCTGCGGGTCGAGGGCGAAGAGCGCTGGGTCTTGACCTACGCTTTCAATGCCGGGTTCCGTGCCGCTGCCTGCGACCTGATCCTCAAGGCAGACGCCGACATCGTACTGTCCCCTGACTTCTTTCGTCGCAACCACCTGATGCCCGGCGCCTTCGTCGCCGGCAACTGGCGCACAGCCGAAACCGAACAGGCCCATGTCAACGGCTTCTTCTTCATTTCCCGCAAGACGTTGCATTCCGTCGGCGCATTCAACGAACATATCACCAGCTACGGTTGGGACGATGACGACATCTACGACCGGCTGACCTTGTCGGGTTACCGCCGCCAGGATGTGGCACCCGGCACAATCTTTCACCTCGACCACGACGATGCAGACCGCCTCGGCGAAGACTCTCCGTCGACCGATCTGATCACGCTGGGGCAAAAGCTTCGGTCTGGCACCAAATTCCTGATCCGGCGCAATCGCTACATCGCAATGGTCATGCCGCAATGGGATGAAAGCGCCATCCATCTGCCCTTCCGGATGCTGACCCGCACCGACACGGTGATGAAGGTACAGCGCGAGGGTTGGGTGCCTTCCCGCGTCCCCGCCCATGTGGTCAGCGCCGCCAACATCCATGCCCTGACCGAGCTTGCCGCGTGGAGCTACGGCAAGCGGGTGCTGGAATTGGCGCCTGACCGTCTAGATCTCCTGCTCAACCGACCGCTCCGTAACATCTCGCGCATTGATGTCGAAATCGCCATTTCAGCACCGCACCATGTTCTCAAGGGCCCCGGACAGTACCTCGTTCTGGATTTGCCCGGCGGGGTTCTGGACGCGGAAACCCGCCCGCCCCATCTGGACGCCACCTTCAAGCGCCTTTTGGTCACGGCCAAGGCCTGGGGCCTTACTCCCGTGCTGCGCGCACCCCATGTCGATCTGCCTCTGTACGCGCCGGCCTGTCTGCGCCTTATCCCCCTGATCCCGTCCTGGGAGTCCATCGGCGAGGTGCCCAGCGTCACCGTGGCCGAACTCTTGGACACACCGAACCCCCGGGGCACCGACCTCAGGATCGACTTGTCGGCGAAAATCATCGAAAAGGCGGCTCTCGCGGCTCCCAATGGCAACATCAGCCGCCCACGCCTCTTCATCGACGCCCAGCACGGCCTTGGCAATCGCCTGCGCGCCATCGCCTCCGCTGCCGCAGTTGCGGACGCAGCCGACCGGGAACTTGTGATCATCTGGCAGCCTGACGATCATTGCGATGGTCGGCTCTCTGACCTTTTCGAATATGACGGCGCCGTCGAAGAAACCCGCTTTCTCGACATCGCTGAAGAAGGCGGTTGCGTGGTCTATAACTACATGCCCAACGAGCCCGGTTCCCGCAAGGACGCCACAATCGAATTGGACACGCCTGCGGACATCTACGCCCGCGCCGCCTTTGTTCTCAAATGTCCCGCGTCGACATGGGAACTTGAGAACCGCTTCCTGCAGAGCCTGACCCCCATCGAACCCATCCGCAACCTCGTCGCCTCGGTCCGCCATCCCAACCAGCTGTCCGCCCATGTGCGGATGGAAGGCGGCAAGAAGTCCGAGCATCTGGCCTACGAAAAGGCCGACAACTGGACGGCCGCGGATCACGCCCTGATCGACGTATGGCGCACCAAGAGCCATTTCTCGCATTTCCTCAAACGCATCGACACCCTCATCGCCGAAGGCCGCGCCGAAACCTTCTTCCTCGCCGCCGACCTGCCCGAGACCTATGCCGAGTTCCAGCACCACTACGGCGACCGCCTCGCCTGGCTTCCGCGCAGCCTTTACGACCGCTCCGCCGAGCAATTGCACTACGCAATGGCCGATGCGATATTGCTCAGCCGCTCGCCCCTGCTGCTGGGCAGCGGCTGGAGTTCATTTTCGGAGCTTGCAATGCGACTGGCCCCCAGGAAGATTGATATCGCGCTGAGTGGGAGGGATTTTTGATGTCAGCCGATCAAACGCTCGCCTCCGCCAAGCAGCAGGCGCGCAACGAGCTCTTGGTGTTCATTCATATTTTCAAGACTGCGGGCACATCGATAAAACAGAATTTGAAAGATCACTTTGGCGAAGACAACGTGGATTTTCTGAATGATGGAATTGTTGATGACAAGCATTTCGAAGAGAGGGTGGACAAGGCGGTCGAAGATCATTGCGCTGCAGCCATGGCCGGGCACTTTCAGTTCGCCAGAATTTCCGAGGCGCTTTATTACGCAGGAGAGACAAGAAAAATCGTCTATTTCTCTTTCATTAGAGATCCGTTGCAGCGCCTGATTTCGGCATACAACTATTTCTACACTACCAGCGACGAGAAATGGCACAACGAAGCGCGCTCAATGGGAATAGAAGATTTCTACAGATTTCTGCTGGAGGCTGACCGAGAACTTTGCCTCAATCATCAATGCCGCTTCCTCTCTGCGAACGCCGAGCCTTTCTTTGAAAGCGCGCGAGATACCATCGAGAGAAATTTCGCTTTTGTTGGGCTGACTGAGAATCTTCGCCTTGCCGGAAATGCCGCTCGGACCCGACTTGGATTTGCGCTCGACTCTGACACCAAGTTGAATACCATCGAACGGGTGATTGACCTTCCCGCCTTGAAGAGTTCAACCGTTGATTTCCTCGAATCCCTTATCAAAGAGGATCGAAAGCTGTACAGACACGTGGCGCGGAGTTGGACAAGGGGCTGAACCACTTGATCAGTAGGCTGAATTTCTGCCGGGGAAACCAAAAGATATTCGTACTGTCAAGCGAACCAGGGGAAGGATTTTCAGAATGGCAAATGAAGAAGGCTTGCTCGTTGCGATGTTCAAGGAAGTCGCCGTTATTCAAGGCAAGCGAACACCCGATGGCGCCTGGATCGATTCCAACCCTTGGCACGCCCAGAATGCCTTGGAGGTGGCGATCCGCCTGATTGATGATGCCAAAAAGGCTTGTCACACGACCACGAAGGTGAAACTGCCCTTTTCGACACCCCGCAGCGGCTGAACGATTCATTTAAACCAAGATGGTAAGCCGTCAGTCAAAGTCTCCAAGGAAAGAATGTTATGAGTAACAAGACTGCACTCGTCTGTGGCGCCGGCGGATTTATCGGCGGACATCTGGTGAAAAGGCTCAAGAGCGAAGGCTTCTGGGTTCGCGGCGTTGACCTCAAGGCGCATGAGTACTGCGAAACCTATGCCGACGATTTCGCGATCGGCGACCTGCGCGAACAGTGTTTCGTCCGCTCAGTCATCGACCGCCGCTTTGACGAGGTCTATCAGCTTGCCGCCGACATGGGCGGGGCCGGCTATATCTTCACCGGCGAGAATGACGCCGACATCATGCACAACTCGGCCACGATAAACCTGAACGTTCTGGATGCCTGCCACAAGCGTACCATCAAGCGGGTGTTCTACTCGTCCTCGGCCTGCATGTATCCCGAACACAATCAGGTGGACCCCGACAATCCCAACTGCGCCGAAGACAGCGCCTATCCGGCCAATCCGGACAGCGAATACGGCTGGGAAAAGCTGTTTTCTGAACGGCTCTATCTGGCCTACAACCGCAACTATGGAATGCAGTGCCGCGTGGCCCGCTATCATAACATCTTTGGCCCCGAAGGGACGTGGAACGGCGGCAAGGAAAAGGCGCCGGCCGCGCTCTGCCGCAAGGTCGCCCTGGCCAAGCCAGGCAGCAAGATCGACGTCTGGGGTGATGGGAAACAGACCCGCTCCTTCCTCTATGTCGACGAATGCCTTGAGGGCACCATCCGTCTCTTGCGGTCCGAATTTCAAGGGCCGGTCAACATCGGTTCGGAAGAAATGGTTACGATCAATCACCTTGCAAACATGGTTATCGGCCTCTCGGGCAAGGATCTGACGGTCAACAACATTCCCGGACCACTTGGCGTGCGCGGGCGTAATTCGGACAACCGCCTGATCCGCCAGATGCTGGACTGGGCGCCGTCTCAAAGCTTGCAGGTCGGGTTGAAAACCACATATGACTGGATCAGTGGACAGGTTGACATGAGCCATAACTCCGCGCGGAATTGATCCGAGTCGCCACATGACCCGCCTGCCGGAAGGACAGACTATGACCCAGACCATCCATCCCGTCCTTCTGTGCGGTGGCTCGGGCACAAGACTATGGCCCCTGTCACGCAAGAGCTTCCCCAAGCAGTTTTCCGCGCTGACCGGGGACGAAAGCCTGTTTCAATCCTCGGCCAAACGGTTTGCTGCCAATGGCTTTGGCAGCCCGCTTGTGGTCACCGGCGCCGACTTCCGTTTCATCGTAACCGAACAGTTGGGAGAGATTGGCGTCAAACCGGCCGCGGTCATTATCGAGCCTCAGGGCCGCAACACGGCGGCGGCGGCGTTGGCAGCGGCATTGGCGCTGGAGGCGACGTCGCCCGGTGCGCTCATGTTGGTGGCCCCGTCCGACCATGTCATTCCCGACGACGCCCAATTCCGCAGGACAGTCGAGGCCGCAGTGCCATCAGCACTTTCTGGCCAACTGGTCACTTTCGGGATTCGGCCCGACCGGGCCGAGACCGGCTATGGGTGGCTCGAACTGACCAACCCGACCGCCGATTTCGCTCCGGTTCCCCAACCGCTCAGCCGATTCGTCGAAAAACCCGATGCCGTCACCGCTGCGGCCATGCTGGCCGGGGGAAAGCATCTCTGGAACGCCGGTATCTTCCTTTTCACCACCACGGACCTGATTGCCGCCTTCGTTTTGCACGCGCCTGACACCCTCGCCGGGGTCCGCGCCGCCTTTGCCGGAGCGGAAAATGACCTCGGTTTCACCCGCCTTGATCCCGCTCCGTGGGCAACTTTGCCCGACATTTCCATCGACTATGCGGTGATGGAACGGGCGCGCAACCTTTCCGTTGTTCCATTCGGTGGCGTCTGGTCCGACCTTGGAGGCTGGGAAGCGGTGTGGCGCGACTCCCATCCCGACGAGGACGGCGTGGTCACGCACGGCCATGCCGTGGCGATCGATTGCACCGACTCGCTTCTTCGCTCCGAAGCCGGCAGCCTCAGCCTTGTGGGCATCGGACTGAAGAACATCGTCGCCGTCGCAATGCCCGACGCCGTCCTGATCGTCGACAAGGACCGGGCGCAGGATGTCAAACTGGCCGTGAACCGCCTCAAGGCCGACAATGTCCCGCAGGCCGAAACCTTTCCGCGTGACCATCGCCCGTGGGGCTGGTTCGAAAGTCTGGTGGTCGGCAACCGCTTTCAGGTCAAGCGCATCGTCGTCCATCCCGGCGCAGCGCTCAGTCTGCAAAGCCACCACCACCGGGCCGAGCACTGGATCGTGGTTGAAGGCACCGCCCGGGTGACCGTCGACAAAGACGTCCGCCTCATCACCGAAAACCAGTCCGTTTACATTCCCCTTGGCGCCGTTCACCGTTTGGAAAACCCTGGCAAAGTAAATATGGTGCTGATCGAGGTTCAAACCGGCATCTATCTGGGTGAAGATGACATCATACGCTACGAAGACGTCTATGCCCGAAAGCAGGGTGCCAAAGGATGAAGGACGAACGCCTTCGGCCCCTCGCGCGGTCGGGTTGCCAGACCACTTGCAGGTCGCGCGGCGGAGGTGCTTGTGACCAACCAAGGCATGCCTGACAATTGGACTGCGCGTCTGGCCGACCTATTGCTACGCATCCCCGTCGACCCCGGGGATGCGGCGCTGGAATCCTTGTCAGACACCATGACGACCGGAAATCCCGCGACGGACAAGACGCGCGATGAAATAATGCGATTGCTGAGCCAGTTGGATCTCCAGACCCGGCAAGACCGCTCGCCCCGTGTGCCCCCCCCCTCGCTGCCCGACTGGCCCGGTGCGGGGACTCTCGACGTCCCTCCCTTCCACCCTACCGGCCTTGCCGGCACCAGCATCGTCTCCGTCTGCCGTCACGACGCGGACATGTTGGCAGCCTCGCTTCCCTCGTGGCTGGACCTTCCGGTTGACGAGATATTGTTGGTTGACTGGTCCCCCGCGCTTGATCTGGACACAACCCTTGCCTCCCAGGGCTTGTCCGACCCCCGCCTTAGGATTGTCAGGATCGACGGCGCGGACCTTTCCCCGTCGCAAGCCTTCAACGTGGGCTTCCGCCTTGCCCGCCACCAGCGGACCCTTGCCCTTGCTGCGGCGGTGCGGCTGAAACGCGACTACCTGGCCAGCACCCCCCTGACCGCAGGCGACGTTCGCGTCGACCCCGGCCCGGCGGATGGCAGCAGCTTCGTGCTGGACATCAATCGCCGCGATCTGGCGCTGGTCGGTGGCTTCAATGAGTATCTGGCCTCTGCAGACTACTGCGTCGACGACCTCGCGGCCCGGCTGGCGGCCCTTGGCCTCAGATCGGTGCCGATTTCTGCAGAGCGTATCGTTCGTCCCTCAGCCCCCCCGCCGCTGAAACTGGGCGCTGACAGCCTGCAGGACACGCTGCGGCACAGCCCGGACTTCGCTGCCCTGCAAAACCGTTTTCTGTCCGCCGTTCTGCCGGACTGGTCTGGCACCCGCACCCGATCTTTTGGCCGTACAGGTCCGGCAGATCAGCGCCTGACCCTGCACGCACTGACCCCGCCGCCAATCGAACCACCCGCCGCGATGCGCGCCGAAGCCGAGAGACATGCCCTTGTGGACCTCGTTGCCCGCCATGTGGGTGGGACACCCGTAACGCTTGATCCGGACCGGTTCGACATGGTGCTTGCCTGTCCTGCCAACGACGTCGGTGCCCTCGACGTCGCCATCGCTGCCGGACCATCCTTCTCGCTAATGAAGAGCCGGAAGGTCTGGTCGCTGGTCCAACTCGCCGCCGACGCGCTGCCGCATGAGGGTAGCGAGGCCCAGACCGCCTTCAAATTGCTTGAGGAACTGGCCGCCCGTCATGAACTTACCCTTGTCCTGACCCTTCCGCCGTCAAGCGCATCAGCGGAACCGGCGTTGCAGCTGGCCCATCCCATCGTTTCCCCTGATCCCGACCTCACCATAGGTTTCTGGCCCCTACCTCTGCGCGATCTGCTGACCGGCGCCGCCGCCGCACC
This sequence comes from Rhodobacterales bacterium, assembly GCA_031361245.1. Taxonomy (GTDB): domain Bacteria; phylum Pseudomonadota; class Alphaproteobacteria; order Rhodobacterales; family Rhodobacteraceae; genus Stagnihabitans. The sequence continues at coordinate 3,772 of JANMCI010000031.1, read as the reverse complement.
GGTGCTGCCGCACAGCACGCTGGTTTTCAACGCCCAGACCGTCGCCGACCTGTCCGCCGTTTCCAAAACCGGCCCCACCATCCTTTCGCGCCGACCCAAGCTTTTCATCGATGCCCAGCACGGCTTGGGCAATCGCCTGCGCGCCATGGCCTCGGCCGGCGCAATTGCCGCCGCCACCGGCCGTGAGCTGGTGATCATCTGGCAGTCCGACGCGCATTGCAGGTCCCATTTCGAAGACCTGTTTGAGCCATCGGGCTCCGTTCTGAACCAAGGGTTTCATACCGAGTGCGCCCAACTGGGCATCAACCTGATCAACTATATGGAGGTTGAGCCCGGCAGCGCCAAGAACGCACCTGTCGACGTTGGTGCCATCCGCGACATCTATCTGCGCTCCGCCTATCCGTTCGTCAGCCCGTTCAGCACCTGGGACAGCGAGAACGCCTGGCTGCACCGCTTGCGGCCCAACCCGGTCGTGCTGGACCTTGCGGCCTCCGTCCGCAACGAGAATGCACTGGCGATGCACATCAGGATGGAAGGTGGCTTTGCTGACGAACATCTGCCCTACGAATCGCCGGGCAATTGGACCGAGGCCGCGCATCTTGAAATCGATCACTGGCGCAAACGCAGCCATTTCAGCTATTTTCAGACCCGGCTGGACCAGCTGATCGCCCAAGGTCATGCCGACACGGTCTTCCTCGCTTCCGATACGCCTTCTGTCTACGACGCCTTCACCACCCGCTACGGCAGCCGGGTCGCGTCCTTGCGGCGCGACGTGACGGACCGTTCGACCAAGGCGCTTGTCCATGCTTTGGCCGATGCGCTGCTGCTCAGCCGCGCGTCCCGTCTTCTTGGCAGCCAGTGGAGTTCATTTACCGAGCTTGCCTTCCGTCTGGCCCGCAAACCCATCGACGTCGAACTGAGCGGCCGCGATTTCTGATCACCGGCCGGCGGCCGTTGGCGCGTTTTCGGTTCAAATCGCGATGAATCGAAAGTCCCGCAGATTGATTTCCGCCGTGGCGACATCGAAAAAGATCACCAGTTCCCGCCAGGGTGCGCGGGCCGGGATGTCGGGATTGCCTTCGATTTCCAACACATCCAGATGCAGCGCTGTCTTGGGATAGGACACGACTGTCTTGGCAAAGAACATATCCCGGTGCCCACCTTCGACGCCAGATCGGACACAGACCCGAAAGGTCGTGGTCAAGGGGGCATCCGACTTGCAGGCAAAGCCGATGATCTTGCAGGCCGACAGATCCGCCCGCCCGATCACCATGTTCAGGGTAAGCCAGCGTCCGGGTTGCACGACGCCGAATTGAACCTTCATCATTTCGCCGGGTTGACTTGCCACCTCGACAGAATTGCTCGCTTGCGGGTCGAGCGAGAAATGGATGCCGGGCACAAGATGCTCTCCATTCGCTGCCGGCCCCGTGTAATCAAGCTCTCTCAGTGAAGCCAATGAAAACGCCAGTTGGGCATCCGCTGAAAGGTCTAGGTTGTTCGCCATCTGGAATGCTCCGGGACCCGACCACCAAAATGGCTGGCAGGCAGTTTCTGACATCATCTAATGCCGCGGGGCCAATTACCGCAAGTCCGACTTAACACACAATAATTGTACAAATCCTCCTGATGTGAAAAGCCATGGAACCTGACGCTGCGACGACTATGATGGCACATCATTCCATGACCCGAGTCCGCATGACCCAAGACCCTTCTCCCCTTCTTTTCATGTCGCAAGGCCCGGACCGCACCGCCGCAACGGCCCTCGCCCGCGCCTGTGGGGTCTCGGACGATCCTTTGGCCTTCGACCCCGAGATCCTTGATCGGGGCCTTGCGACCGGGCAACGCTGGGTCGTGGTCTGGTCTGACCCGCAAATCACACTTGCCGCCGCCCTGCGCACCGGCCTCTCGCCCACGGCCGAGGCTGCCGCCTGGCTGAGTTTTGCCGACACCGTCCTGCACATCTTGGCGCGGTCCGCCGTCAATCTTTGCCTTGTTGACGCAAGCGCGGTTTGGTCGGGCGACCGTGGCATCCTCTGCCAGTCCTTGCCCCTGACCGGTGATCTTGCGGCCCATGACGCCATTCCGCCCCGCGACACAGCCGATCTTCTCGCCGCATTGATGCTTCCGCACCTGCCCGACCTGCAAGCATTGTGGCACCGGCTGCGCCAGGCCAGCTTGACCTCGGATCCTTCCGCACTGCCGCAAACCGATCTGGACAGTCTGGTCGCCCACAGCCGCGAACTGGAATTGGCCCTGCAAGAGCGTGATTTGCTGCGGGCCAAATTGGACTCTGCCTCTATCGCCGACGTGCGGCCCACAGACCCGTCTCATACCGAGCCCGCAGCAGAGGCCGCAGAAATTGCGCTGTTGCGCGACCAGTTGCTCGCCGTTGCTACTCTGGCTGCGGGATATGATGTCGCGGCCCCAGCGGTCAGCAGCAGCGAACCCATTGCCCATTTTGGCGCATTCGAGATTGCCCTTCTGCGCGCGCAACTCCTTGCCCTCGCCTCGCTCCTCCGGTCCGACGACGGCCAGATCGCTCCCTACCAGGCGCCACCTGACATGGGCGGCTCGGCGGTTCAAGCCGACGAAATCCGCTTGCTGCGCGCCCACCTTGCCTATCTGCAAACCGATCTTGGCCTCGGCGGCGCAGCGGCACCGGCCGCCATGCCCCAAACCTCGCTGGCAGGCGTCGAAGCGGCCATCGCGAGGTTGCTGTCTGAACTCGTCCGCGAAACCGACCGCCGCATCCTGGCCGAGCGCGAGACCCTCACCGCCCGCGCCACCCTGCGCAGCCTTGGCGTCGATGCGTGGGCGCCACCCGCCCGCACCGCTGTCGCTCCCCGACCGCGATCCTGACCCAGGTGGTGCACCTAACTGCACATTCCGACGCATCCGGCCGGTCGTTCCGACAACATCCGGTCAGCCATTCCGGAGTATCCGGCCACCTGAGGATCGTTGCCGCATGGGCACGGTTTTTGATGTCAGGCTCTTTGGCCCTCGTCAATGTTTTCGGCGGGGTTGCCTGACCTTCGCATCGAATTGCCGTCCAATTCGAGGCGATGCGCGTTGTGAACCAGACGATCGAGGATCGCGTCGGAAAATGTTGGTTCGTCGATGACGGCATGCCATGCTGTGACCGGCAACTGGCTAGTGATCAGGATAGACCCTCGACCGTGGCGGTCTTCGACGATTTCCATCAGGTCGCGGCGCCGACTGGCCCCTCTTCGGCTCGCACCAATGATTGCGTGTACTCCAGCAACGCTTCAGTCACAGGTGCCTCTCGATCGAGTATGTCATCTAGAGGCCTCCAAAGTTCGCTCCATAGGATCGTTGCTGCAAGTTTTCGTGCAGTTTGATGGGCGGAGGCAACTTCACCCAACAAGTCCATTATTTCAAAGATAGGAACACTGTAGCGTATAGCTCCGTGCAATGCACTGGAGGAGGTTCTTGTAAGTTCCAGATGACCATTTATTCCCTTGTCAAATTCGTCGAACGCCTCGACTACGAGTTCAATACGTTCTCGCCATATTTCATCTCTCAGGAATTCCGTGGCGCGATTGGTCATGGTTCGTGCTTGGTATTCACTGAAAACAATTTCAGGTTCTGCGATCAACGATCGTCTCCTTGGTCAAAGTACTGCATAGCTTGGGTCGTGTTTCCGATCTAGAGGAAAACGCCCCGGTGCCGGTCTCCAAACATGGTGAGTTGGCGCAGAGTCGGCGATGAGGCCAAGAGGGCTAGGCGTCAGTTTTGCAAACTCCGCTTTCTG
>JANMCI010000568.1:0-10528 GCA_031361245.1 Rhodobacterales bacterium | reverse complement strand
CAGGCGCACGGGCCGCCGGTGCCGTCAGCTCCGCCGTCCATGTGACCGTGCTGCCGCCCTCTGCGGGCGTGACCGCCACCCTTGCGTCATAGCGTTCGACATCGCGGATGCCCTGCAGATGCCTGTAGGCCAGTGCGCGCCCGCTGTCGCTGAACCACACGCGCTGCTCGCGGTAAACCGTGGCCTCGCCCGCCACCCCAAAGGCGCGGATCAGCGCCCCCTTGCCCCCCCGCTCGGCCCGCACCCAAGCCATCGCCGGATGCCACGCCCCGCCAAAATCGCGCAAGACCGCCCAGACCTGATCCGGTGGGCGCGGCACATGGCCCACGACAGCGACCCGCTCCTGCGCCACCCTAGCGCAGCCCCTTCAGCGCACCGCCATCACCCCGCCACAGCGACGACCGCGCCGCGCCTTCGTCCCCCGGCGCATCGTCGAGCTCGTCCATGTCGTAAAGGCTCAGCACTCCCAGATAGTCCTCCATGATCTCCGAGGTATAGGGCAGCATCAGCGCCCCGCAGCGGCTGTCGCGGTACATCCGCTCCAGTGGCATCGACTTCAGCATCGACTGGCCGCCACAGGTGCGGATGGCAAGCGCCGCCAGCTCCTGCACCCCCTCCATCACATTGTACTGGGCCGCATACATCCGCATCACTTCGGCCTTGGTCGGAAAGCCGTGCGCTTCCGAGAACGCCTGCCACCACAGCGCCCGCATGCCTGCCAGCCGCGCATACATCCGTCCGACCGTGATCCGCTTGGTCGCATACATCCGCCGGTCGATCGGCGGCTGGCCCGGCATGCGGCCCTGCAGATACTCGACCGTGAAATCATAGGCCCCCTGCGCCAGACCCATATAGGTCGGTGACAGCGTCGCCATCATGTGCGGGAAATTCGGCAGCGTCTTGCCAAAGATGCCGCGCGGCATCAGCAGGTCATCCTCGCTCACGGACACGTCCTTCAGGATCAGATCGCGGCTGTTGGTGCCGCGCATCCCCAACGGATCCCAATCGCCCTTGACCGTAAGGCCGGGCGTATCCTTGTGCACCACGAACAACACCGTGTCCTCGTGGCGCGGCTCCTGCCCCTCGAACACCTCGGTACACACGATGGTGTAATAGTCGCAATACCCCGCCAGCGAGGCGAACTTCTTGAACCCGTTGATCGTCCACCCGCCCTCGACGCGGCGGCACTGGGTCTGGTTGGGTTTGCTGGTCCAGTTCTGCCCGCCCTCCGAAATCGGCTGCGAGTAAATGGCCTTTTCGGCAATGGCCCTGCGGAACTGGCGGGCACGCAACGGGGCAAAGGCCACGCGGTCCGCCTCGGTCAGATTGGGCATGTCGTACATGAACCGCGACCACGCCATCGAACCGTTGTGCATGTTGAAGGTCAGCGCCGTCGCCGCGCAATACTTGGCAATCTCGGCCCCCACCATGGCATATTCGAACATCGAAAACCCCATGCCGCCGAACTCTTCGGGGATGCACAGGCCCAAAAACCCCTCTTCGGCAAGGTCCTTGTAGTTTTCGACCGGAAAGCTCGCCTCGATGTCGATGCCGACGGCGCGGTCCACAAAGCGCGGGCCAAGTTCGTTGACCCGGTGCAGGACGGCTTGCACCTCGGGGCGAATGCGGCTCAGGTCGTAATAGTCGGCAATGTCGCTCATGGTGTCCTCGGCTCAGGGGGCGAGGTCGCCCTGCAGGACGCCCTCCTTGACGACGGTGGTGCCGTCCAGCGTGATGGTGCAATTGCGCATCGGCAGGTCGAAATGGCCCAGCGTATGGCGGCCGGCATACTGGTTGGCCCCGGTCGACCACAGGAAAGAGCCTGCCAGCGCCCGGAACTCGACTGCCTGCATGTCGCGCTTGTCATACATCGCCGCCGACACCCAGTGCGCGGCGGGGTTCATCCCCCAGCCGACATGGCTCATGCCATAGGCATTCCGGTCGCCCCAGGCCGCCATGTATTCCCGCAGGTGCAGCGCATCCAGACCGTCGCCCTTGATCGCGGTCACGAAATCATCCTCGATTGTAAAGTCGATCTGGCTGGTCAGGCAGGTCTTGAAGGTCAGGTTCATGTCGCCGACCCCCATCACGATCCGGCCGTTGACCGCCTGCCTGCCGGGGAATGCCAGACAAAGGCCGCCCGGCCAATGCGCCACAGACCCCGGCGTGGTGCCGAACCCGGCCGTGCCGCCACAGGGCGCGCCGCGCAGGTCCACCGACAGATCGGTGCCGATGGCCGAGGTGACCCGCATCGTCGATGCCGCGCGCAGCATCTCGATGCCGCGCTGGACCTTTGGCCCAAGCTCGGCGCGTGGCTCGGTGCGCTCCAGAATTTCGGGGTGCTCATTGGTGATGACCAGAAGCCGCGTGCGCCCGGCGGCCTCGATCTCGGGCCATTCCGGGGCATGGATGATGCCTTCGACCGTGCAATCGACGATGATGTCGCACAGCTTCAGCGCCTCGATCACCGCGCGGTTGCCCATGATCGCCCAGCTTGTCCCGGTGGATTTCACCGGAACGGGCGCCGTCTGCGGCGGGGTCGGCATCTGGATCATGCAGAACTCCGCGCCCAAGTCATAGGACGCCAGTTCCGACAGATGGATCAGAACCGGGCGCGACTGGGTTTCCGACAGGATGGCGACCCGCGTGCCCTTGCCGATGCCGTTCAGCGCAAAGACCCGCCGGAACGCCGCCAGCCATTTGCCTTCGACCCGCTCTTGCAGCATGGACGCCTCCGGATGCTCGCCAAAAAACCTTACCGACCGGTTTAGTAATTCAACTTCGCAGCCGTCTGTCAACCCCGCTTTCCCGCGCATTCCCCAGCCGATTGCGGCGCGAAAGCGGGGTGTGCAATCCTTACCATGCGGTTAATGGAAACGTGTAAGTGTTTGGTATATAATGATAAAACACGATGTCGTCAAATGCGACATCTGCCCCGTTTTGCCGGTTCCGACCAATAAAAGGGCCCCCGGATTGTCCGGGGGCCGTGTTCGTCAAACCCGCAGGATCGGGCCGTTTCGCTGCTTCAGGCCAGGTCGAACCGGTCCAGGTTCATCACCTTGGTCCAGGCGGCCACAAAGTCGCGCACAAATCCCGCCTCGGCGCCGTCGCAGGCATGGACCTCCGCCAGAGCCCGCAATTGCGAGTTCGAGCCAAAGACCAGATCGGCCCGCGTCGCGGTCCACTTCTGCGCCCCGCTGGCGCGGTCCCGCCCCTCATAGACGCCGGCTTTGACGGTGGGTTTCCACTCGGTGGCCATGTCGGTCAGGTTGACAAAGAAGTCGTTGCTCAGAACCCCGACCCGCTTGGTCAGAACCCCGTTCTGTGAACCGTCGGCATTGATGCCCAGCACCCGCAGCCCCCCGACCAGCACGGTCATTTCCGGGGCAGTCAGCCGCAGCAGCTGCGCGCGGTCGATCAGCATCGCCTCGGCCGGAACCGAATAGTCCGCCTTGAGGTAGTTGCGAAACCCGTCCGCCTCCGGCTCCAGCGCGGCAAAGCTGTCGGCGTCGGTCTCGGCCTGACTGGCGTCCATCCGGCCCGGCGCAAAGGGCACGGTCCCGTCATGCCCCGCCGCCTTGGCCGCAGCCTCGACCGCCGCCGAGCCGCCCAGCACGATCAGATCGGCCAGCGAGACCCGCTTGCCGTCCTTTTGTGCCGCGTTGAAGCCGCTCTCGATGCCCTCCAGCACCTTCAGAATCACGGCCAGCACCCCAGGGCGGTTGACCGCCCAATCCTTTTGCGGGGCAAGCCGGATGCGGGAGCCATTGGCCCCGCCCCGCTTGTCCGACCCGCGAAAGGTCGATGCCGAGGCCCAGGCCACCGAAACGAGGTCGGAAATGCTCAGACCACTGTTCAGGATCTTGGACTTCAGCGCCGCGATATCGGCGGCATCGATCAGCTTGTGGGTGCGGGCCGGGACCGGGTCCTGCCAGATCAGATCCTCCTTCGGAACTTCCGGACCGAGGTACAGCACCTTGGGACCCATGTCGCGGTGGGTCAGCTTGAACCACGCCCGGGCGAAGGCGTCTGCAAACCCCGCGGGGTCCTTCTGGAAGCGCTGCGAGATCGGCCCGTAGATCGGATCGAACCTCATCGCGAGGTCGGCCGTGGTCATCACCGGGCGATGCTTGCGGGTGGGGTCGTGGGCGTCGGGGATCATGTCCTTGTCGGCCACATCCTTGGCCACCCATTGCTGCGCGCCCGCAGGGCTTTTCACCAGGTCCCATTCATGGCCGAACAGCGTGTTGAAATAGCCCATGTCCCACTTTGTCGGATTGGGCTTCCACGCCCCTTCGATCCCGCTGGAGATGGCATGCACCCCGACGCCGGTTCCAAAGGCGTTCTTCCAGCCGAGGCCCATCTCTTCGATCGCAGCACCTTCCGGGGCCGCACCGACCAAGGTGGGATCGCCCGCGCCATGAGACTTGCCAAAAGTGTGCCCGCCGGCGACCAGCGCCACGGTTTCTTCGTCATCCATTGCCATCCGGGCAAAGGTCTCGCGGATGTCGCGGCCCGAGGCGACCGGATCGGGGGTGCCGTTCGGACCTTCGGGGTTGACATAGATCAGACCCATCTGCACGGCGGCCAACGGGTTTTCAAGCTCGCGCTCGCCGGTGTACCGGGCATCGCCGAGCCAGGTATCCTCGCTGCCCCAGTAGATGTCCTCGCCCGGCTCCCACACGTCCACCCGACCACCACCGAAACCGAAGGTCTTGAAGCCCATCGATTCCAGCGCGCAGTTCCCGGTCAGGATCATCAGATCGGCCCAGGAGATCGCGTTGCCGTATTTCCGCTTGATCGGCCACAAAAGCCGCCGCGCCTTGTCGAGGCTGACGTTGTCGGGCCAGGAGTTCAGCGGGGCGAACCGCTGGGTGCCCGACCCTGCCCCGCCTCGCCCGTCGCCGGTGCGATAGGTTCCGGCCGAATGCCAGGCCATGCGGATGAAGAACGGGCCATAATGGCCCCAGTCGGCCGGCCACCACGCCTGGCTATCGGTCATCAGGGCATAAAGATCCCGCTTCAGCGCCTTGAGGTCCAGCGCTTCGAATGCCTTGGCATAGTCGAAATCGGCACCCATCGGATTGCCCTCAGGCGAGTGCTGGTGCAGGATCCTGAGGTTCAGCTGGTTCGGCCACCAGTCGCGGTTTGACCGCGCCCCGAGGGCCGTGTGCCTTACCGCGCCATGGGCCACCGGGCATTTTCCTGCGGCTTGAGAGTCGTTTCCGTCCATCGCTATCTCCGATCCTGTCCATTTTTCGGGCTTGGGGCATTTGCGGAACGCATGGAAACAGGGCCAAGAACGCCCCCGGCCACAGATTCCACAGGCTACCGATGCCAGCCCCGCAATACCACCACTCGAATCATGCTAAGTTCAGCTGGGAACGGCGGCAAGGGTGTACGGTGGACGTTACAGTCGCATTCTGGCACTCGCAACGCCTGAGAAGCACCCGAGAAGAACGAGAAGATATCGTCAGAAGCGGTACCATTTTTCCCGTTCAATATTATTATGCTAATGACTTCTGATGGCAGAATCTTATGAGGCAGAAGGCGACCCAGAGCCTCTCACAGACGGCCACGCTGAAAATGGATCACAGCCCCAGCCGATAGAACCGATTGGCGTTTTCGCGGTATATCGCCCACGTTTCCGCCTTGCTCAACCCGAGGTCGGCAAAGGCGCGGTCCAGAACTTCGACCCAGCGCGGCAGGGTCGTGGCGGCAAGGCAGATCGGATAATCGCCGCCATAGATCACCCGATCGGGGCCGAACGCCTCAAGGGTCGCGGCGATATAGGGACGCAGATCCTCCTCGGTCCAGGTCGCATGTTCAGCCTCGACGGGCAGATCGGAAAGCTTGATCCACAGGTTCCGGTGCCGCGCCAGCGCCTTCACATCGGCGCGGTATTGATCGATGGCGCCCTCGGCTATGCCGGGCTTGCCGCAATGGTCAAGGATCAACTGCCCGGACACGTGCGGAACAAAGTCGTGAACGATGTCCATCTGGGTGTGGTTGACATTGATCTCGAAATGCCAGCCAAAGTCGTCCAGCAAGTTGACGCCAGTCACGAAATCATCCGACAGGGTCAGGGCGCGGGGATCGGCGTCAAACTCGACGATGCGGCGGATCCCCTTGACCAGCGGGTGATGGTCGCGCATCCGCGTCAGGATCGGCAGCGCCGCCCGGCCCCATTCCAGCGGCGCCATGGCCACGATTGCCCTGAGGCGTGGGTCGCGCAGCGCCTCGTCCTCGACGAAAGCGACCTCTTCCAGATACTGGCCGCCTCCGGGCCAGAAATCGGCATAGCATTCCAGAAAGACCATCGCCTCGACCTGCAATGCGCCGCAATCACGCCGGTATTCCTCGACATGATAGGGATGGCCATAAAGCGGGTGGCCGTCGAAGGCCGAATATCTCAGACGGGACTGATCCCAGACATGTAGATGGGTGTCGATGATGGGAAAATCGGGCATGGCGGGCCTTTGTGCTGCGGTTGGCGTGGTTGGGGCGCTCGGATTTGCGAATCCTCGATCGGGATTGATACCGATCAATGCGCCCCGGAATTCAGGCGCTTATGGATAGACGATGTTCGTTCCGAACAGGAGATGGATCATGTCAACGTCGACCGAATACGCCAACCTCAAGCAGGGCCTGTTCCTTCCCTTCCTGAGCGGCTTTTATGACAGTTTTGCCCAGCCGATCGCCTGGGTCGGGCTGCGGGTGGCTACCGGCGGCATGCTGGCCGTGGCGGGGTGGCCGAAAATGATGGCACCAATGGCGATGAGCGGCTTTGTCGAAGGCTTGGGGTTCTATCCCGGCTGGTTCTGGTCGCCGCTGCTGGCCGGCCTGCAGTTCTTTGGCGGCATCGCCATAGCGCTGGGACTGTTTACCAGACCCTTGGCGCTGGCCAATGCGGTCATGCTGGCGATCACGCTCTATTTCCACACGGCAAACCCCTATGGTGACCGCTTTCTGACCGACGCCGGTGTCGAGTTCATGAAGGCCGGAGGTGCCCAGTATTTCACGCCGGCAGCGCTGCAGCAACTGGGCGACGGCGGGGTGGGCTTCCTCAGCCGGGCGCAGGAAAAGGCCGACTGGCTGTCGTTCCTGTGGACCGGCACGGCGGCGTTCTTTGCCGCATTTGGCGGCGGCATGTGGTCGCTGGACAGAAGCCTTCTGAAAAAGGAATTCTGAACGCCCCGGCGTCCGCCCCTCCGTGGCCAGCCATGGCACCGGGGGGCCACGGGGCGTCAGGCAGGTTTCGGGGATCTGGAGCTTGGGCATCTCGGACCTCATAGGGCGGTGTCAGGGAAGCGGACCAAGGTCGCGGGCCAGCCTCGCCGCCCAGGCGAGGCCAAGGGCAGTGGGGCTGTCGGACGGATGTCGCAACGCACTCTGGTCAAGACCCAGCCTGTGGGCCGCGATGACCTTGGCATAAAGCACCAGATGCGGCAGGCCCTGCATGACGAAGGTGACGCAGGGCAGAAGGCGGCGGTACAGCGCCTCGGCCTTGTCCTCGTCCCCGGCCAGCATGGCCTTTTCGATGGCGACCTGCAGATCGATCGCCTCGATTCCGGGGATCATGCCTTTGCAGCCGGCCCGGTAATTGTCGGTAAGCTCCAACCCCGCACGGCCGTTGAACACGGTCATGCGGTCGCCCACCGTCTGGATCAGGCGGGCGACGGCCACCGCGGAGGCTTCGGCCTTGACCACGCAGACATTGGGCTGGCGGGCGTTGAGGGTCAAAAGTTCGTCCGGCGTCAGCCCGATGCCAAGGAAGTCGGGGGCGTTCTGGATCGCGACCGGCAGATCGACCGAGGCGGCAACAGCGGCAAAGAACGCGATCAGTTGCGGACCGCTAGCGGGCGGGCGTGGCGGCTGAAGGATCAGCCAGCGCGCCCCGGCCTCGGCGGCAAACCGGGCCGAGGCCACCATGTCGGGCACGTTGCCATCGGCGATGGTCACGGCCAAGGGCAGGCGCCCGTCCAGATCTTCGGCCACCCATTCGACGATCTGGCGTTGTTCGGCGCGGCCAAGCTTGCCGACCTCGGTCGCAAGACCAAGCACGCCGACCCCTGATGCCCCGGTGGCAACCGCCGCGTCGATCTGGCGGGTGAAGGGCGCGCGTTGCACTGCGCCATCTGGCCCGAAGAAAGCGAAAAGCATCGGATAAGTGCCGCTTATGCCGGTCTGCATCGGGCTGCTCCTGAGGACATGTGAGTGGGTTGTGGGGCGCGGGCTTGGCCCTTGTCAAACCAAATCCGGTCTGACAGCGTGACCCTGCGGCCAAGGTCATTGCCGCTGACAGGAGGCGCCCATGGCCCTTGCCGACACGCCGCTACGCCGGATTGCCAAAACCGCGATGACGGTGCCGACCCTGGGCTTTGGGGCGGCGCATCTGGGCGAGCTTTACAACCTGGTGCCCGAGGCGCAGTCGCAGGCCACCCTGCAGGCGGCTTGGGATGTCGGCGTGCGCTTTTTTGACACCGCACCCTGGTACGGGCGGGGTCTGTCAGAGCACCGGCTGGGGGCGTTTCTGCGCGGCCAGCCCAGGGGGCAGTTTCAGGTCACGACCAAGGTCGGCCGCACCCTGCACCGCCCGCCTGATCCGCGGAACTTTGACCGGCTGCCATGGCTGGGCGGGCTGAATTTCGACGTGCGGTTCGACTATACGCGGGACGGGATTTTCCGGTCCTACGAACAGGCGCTGCAGCGGATTGCGCTGGACACGGTTGACGCGCTGGTGATCCACGATCTGGACGCGGGCTTTCACGGCGCGAAGCAGGGCTTTTACGAGGCGCAGCTGGAGGCCTCGGGGCTGGCGGCGCTGCAGGAGTTGAAGGCGTCGGGCGACATCAAGGCTTACGGCATGGGGATCAACAACAACCCCGCACTGGAGCAGGTGGCGTCGCGGTTCGACCTCGACTTCTGTCTGGTCGCGTTGCCCTACACACTGCTTGATCACGCGAGCCTGCACCGCGGCATGGCCGATCTGCAGCGGCGGGGTATCTCGGCGATCATCGGGGCGCCGTTTGCGTCGGGGATTCTGGTGACTGGATCTGCGGGGCCGCAGCATTACGCCTATGGCAAGGCGCCGCCCGAGATTCAGGCGCGGGTGCGCGGGATGGAGGCGGTCTGTGCCGCCCACGGGGTGGCGCTGCCCGCGGCGGCGCTGCAATTCGTGCTGGCCCATCCGGTCGTGGCCTCGGCCATCCCCGGCGGGGCGCGGCCCGAGGAGGTCACCCAGAACGCCGGGCATGTGCAGGCGGTGATCCCGGCGGGCTTCTGGGCGGATCTGAAAAGCGAGGGACTGATTGACCCCGCTTCTCCGGTGCCGGGTTGAGGGGGGACGATGAACCAGTATGATCTGACGGGCCGTGTGGCAGTGATCACCGGGGGGGCGCAGGGCATCGGCCTTGCCGTGGCGCGGCGGATGGCGGCGTCAGGGGCGCGCGTGGCGCTTTGGGACCGCGATCTGGCACTGGCACAGGAGGCGGCACGTGCGCTGGGCCCTGAGGCGCGGGCCTACGGGGTCGATGTGACCGACGGCCCGGCCGTGCTGGCCGCCGCCGAGGCGGTGCGGGTCGGACAGGGCGGCATCGGGGTGCTGGTCACCAGCGCCGGGATTGCGGGGAACAATGCCAAGGTGATGGACTATGACCCGGCCGAATGGCAGCGGATTCTGGACATCAACCTCAACGGCACATTCAACGCCTGCCGCGCCGTGCTGCCACAGATGGTGGCAGCGAATTACGGCCGGATCGTTACCGTGGCCTCGATTGCCGGGAAAGAGGGCAACCCGAGTGCCGGGGCCTATTCCGCCTCGAAAGGGGCGGTGATCGCGCTGACCAAGTCGATGGGCAAGGAACATGCGGGCCAGAACATCGCGGTGAACTGCGTTACACCGGCCACCGCCAAGACGCGGATTCTGGACACTCTGACGCCCGAGTTCATCAGCTACATGCTCTCGCGTATCCCGCGGGCCCGGTTTCTGGAGGTGGAGGAGGCGGCCAGCATGATCACCTGGCTGTGCAGCGAGGAGAACTCGTTCACCACGGCGGCGGTGTTCGATCTGTCGGGCGGGCGGGCGACCTATTGAGGTCGGACCGCTGCATCGGCCACGACCGGGGGTTTCACACCCCCGGGATGACTTGGTTCGCTGAACCAAGTCATCTGCCCCCGTGGGATATTTCTGGACGGATAATGATCGCGGGGAAAAGGCAATGCCGTACTGGCTGACGGCCAGCGAGATGGCTTTGAGGATTGCGCGCCGGGAGGTGTCGGCGCGCGAGGTCGTGGCGGGGACGCTGGCACGGCTGGAGACGGTCAATCCGGCGCTGAATGCGGTGGTGCAGCGAATGGACGCGGCGGCGCTGGCGGCGGCAGAGGAGGTGGACCGCGCCGTTGCACGGGGCGAGGATGTTGGGCCGCTGGCCGGGGTGCCGGTGACGGTCAAGGTCAATGTCGATCAGGCCGGGCAAGTCACCAGCAACGGGTTGAGAACGCAGGCGATGCTGGTCGCCGCCACGGA
>JANMCI010000567.1:0-1562 GCA_031361245.1 Rhodobacterales bacterium | reverse complement strand
GTTTGCGAGCGGAGTTTGCGGGGCCAGGCGGCAGGTTGAAAGGTCATGATGTCCTCACAGGGTGTGGATTGGGTGGGCGCCGGACTTGGAAGGCGCAAAGGCAAGGCTGTTGCGCAGGGGCAGACCAAAGTCCGCCGCTTCGATTTCGAATATATCGCCGGGTTGCGTCTTTATGCCATCGGCAAATGACAGGGTGGCGGTGCCGAAGAAATGGACATGGACATCGCCGGGCTGGCGGAAGATGTCGTATTTGAAGTGGTGGTGTTCCAGATTGGCGATGGTGTGGGACATGTTGGCCTCTCCGCTGAGGAAGGGCTTCTCCCAGATCACCGTGCCATCCCTGCGAATGCGGGAGGTGCCGCGGACATCGGCGGGCAGGTCGCCCACCAGAATCTCGGGGCCATAGGAGGCGACGCGCAATTTGGAATGGGCGAGCCAGAGGTAGTTGACGCGCTCGGTCACATGGTCGGAGAACTCGTTGCCCAAGGCCCAGCCGATGCGGTGCACGGTGCCATCAGGGCCGATGAGGTAGATGCCGGCAATCTCGGGTTCTTCGCCGCCATCCTCGGCAAAGCCGGGCGCGGTCAGAGGCGCGCCGGGGGCCACGGCGGCAAAACCGTTGCCCTTGTAGAACCATTCGGGCTGTGCGCCGACCGCGCCCTTGGCGGGGCGACCGGTTTCCAGCCCCATGCGGAACATCTTCATGCTGTCGGTCAGGGTTTCGCTGCCACCCAGCTTGGCGTGCATGGCGTCGCGGGCAGAGGCAGAGCCCAGATGGGTCAGGCCGGTACCGGTCAGGTGCAGATGGGCCGGGTCGGGGTGGGACAGGGGCAGTTGCAGCCGACCGGCAGCGGCCGCCTGCGCCAGATCGACCGCCCCTTCCAGACCCTGAAACGCGACCTGATGCGCCAGGCTGCGGCCGGCGGCAATGGCGGCCCGGGCCAGATCATAGACCGAGGCCACGCCCTTGACGACATGGGCGGCGGTGCCGGTCCTTGCCACGACCCGTGTCGTGTCGTCCGGTCCCTTGACTTGAGAAAGATGCATGGCGTCCCTCACTTCGATTTGTTGTAAACGTCAAAGATAACGGCGGCGAGCAGGACGAGCCCCTTGATCATCTGCTGGTAGTCGATGCCGATGCCAAGGATGGACATGCCCATGTTCATGACACCCATGATCAGCGCGCCGATCACGACCCCCACGATCTTGCCCGACCCGCCCGCCATCGAGGCGCCGCCGATGAAGACCGAAGCGATGGCGTCAAGTTCGAACCCGGTGCCGGCCTTTGGCGTGGCCGAGTTCAGTCGCGCCGTCACCATCATGCCCGCCAGCGCCGCAAGCACGCCCATGTTGACAAAGCACAGGAACACCAGCCGGTCCGACCGGCTTTGTCGGCTTTCAGCTGTCCAGCTTCCGTGGCCTGCCCAACGTGCTGGTCGTGCTGACCGTTCTGACGGTCCTTTACGCCTTCTTTACCGAGAACACGACCACCGGGCGGCGCATCTATGCCGTGGGCGGCAATGAAAAGGCGGCAAGGCTGTCCGGCATCCGGTCGGACCGGC
>JANMCI010000503.1:0-3031 GCA_031361245.1 Rhodobacterales bacterium | reverse complement strand
CACATCGCGGCGGGCCAGATCGTGCTGTCCGGCTCCTTCATCCGCCCGGTCGAATGCCGCCCCGGCGACACCATCCTTGCCGACTTCGGCCCGCTCGGTACTGTGGGCTGCCATTTCGCCTGAGAAAAAGAGGCCCTCATGACCCCCGACATCCTGCTCATCGGCACCTGCGATACCAAAGCAGACGAGATCCTGTTCATCCGATCATGCATTGAGGGTCAGGGCGGTCGTGCCCTGATCATGGACGTCGGCGTCCTCGGCACCCCCACCTTCGCGCCCGATTTTCCGAATGACGTGGTGGCCAAAGCGGCTGGCACGACCATCCCCGACATCATTGCCCTTGGTGATGAAAACCTTGCCATGACCAAGGTTGCCGAAGGGGCCGTGGCCCTGACCCGCCGCCTTTACGCCGAAGGCCGCATTCAGGCCATGATCGCGCTCGGCGGCTCGATGGGCACCGATCTGGCCCTCGATGTCGCCGCCTGCCTGCCGATTGGCGTGCCGAAATTCATCGTCTCCACGATTGCGTTTTCGCACCTTCTGCCGCCCGAACGCATCCCGGCGGATGTCATGATGATCCTGTGGTCCGGCGGGCTCTACGGCTTGAACTCCATCTGCCGCGCCGCCCTGTCCCAGGCGGCCGGAGCGGTGGTCGGTGCCGCCCGCGCCGTCGTGAAACCGTCAGGCACCCGCCCCAAGATCGGCATGACCTCGCTTGGCAAATCCTGCCTCTCCTACATGGTCCATCTGACCCCCGCGCTCGAGGCGCGTGGCTATGAGCCTGTGGTCTTCCACGCCACCGGCATGGGCGGCCGTGCCTTCGCCGACCTCGCCGCCCATGGCGAATTCGTCTGCGTCCTCGATCTGTGCACGCAAGAGGTCAACAACGACTTGGCTGGCTCGGTCGTGACCTCGGGCAAGTCGCGCCTGACGGCGGCGGGTCTGGCGGGCGTGCCGCAGATCGTCGCCCCCGGGGCTACCGACATGGTCGATTTCCCGACCTGGGCCGGTCCCGCCGCCAAACACGCCGACCGCCCCTACCACGCCCACAACCGCCTGATCGCGTCGATCACCACCCCGCCCAATGATCGCCGCGCACTCGCCCGCCTCATGGGTGAAAACCTGGCGCTGGCCAAAGCGCCGGTGTCCGTCATTTTGCCGCTCCATGGCATCCAGCAATGGGACCGGCCCGGCGAACCCCTCCATGACCCTCTGTCCTTCGCCGCCTTCATCGAAACCCTCCGCACTTCGATTCGCCCCCCCGCCCGGCTGATCGAGCTTGAAGCCCATATCAATGACGGGGCCTTTGCCGAGGCCGTTCTCGCCATCCTCGACGACTGGGTCGCAACGGGCATCGTGCCAAAGGGCGCCGATTAACTTACTGGATTGCCAGCCAGAATCTGCCACATGCACCTTTGAAAATACTCCACGGGGGGTCGGGGGGTGTGAAACCCCCCGTCTGTCCCGCGCGCAGCAGACCAGAACCCCGTTGACTCGCGGCCCCCAAATCCCCTATGACACCGATGTCATGACACCGATGTCACAAGACTCGGGTCATGAACATGGGGGGTGCCATGTCGACCATTTACGACGTCGCCCGCATCGCGGGGGTCTCGGCCAAGACGGTCAGCCGCGTGCTGAACGGCGACGCACCGGTCGGCCGCGAAACCCGCGAGGCGGTGGACAAGGCCATCGCCAAACTGGGCTATGTCCCCTCCAACGCCGCCCGCATGATGCGCTCGAACAAGTCGGGGCTGGTCGGCCTCATCACCGGGGCCATCTCGATGTCGCCCGAACCGATGCAACCTGCCGGTCTGCCCGAGCTTTTCATCGTGCAGGGCATCCAGAAGGCGCTCGCCCCTTCGGGCATGACCCTGATGATCGCCGACACCGGCGGTCTGGTCGAAAACGCGGCCCCCCTGATCGACACCTTCCTGCGTCACCGCGTCGAAGGGCTGATCTATGTGGCCGAATACCACCAGAAGATCGCCCTTCCCCGGGTGCCCGCCGATGTCGCCCTTGTCCTTGCCAACTGCTATGACGACATCGGCACCCCGGCGATCCTGCCCGACGACCGGCGCGGCCAGCGCGAGCTGGTGTCCCGGATCATCGCGTCCGGCCACCGCCGCATCGCCTATCTCGCCCTGCGCGCCGATGTCGAGGCGGGCCGCCTGCGCACCGAGGGCTATCACGACGCCCTGACCGCCGCTGGCATCGCCCATGACCCCGCCCTGCTTGCCGCCTGCGACCTGCCCGACCGCGAGGCCGAGACGCGCCTCCTGATCGACACCATCGACCGCATGCGGCGCCTGCCCGACCCGCCCACCGTCATTTGCTGCGGCACCGACAAGATGGCGCTCGAGGTTTACGGCATCCTGCGCTCGCGCGGGCTGAAACTGCCCGACCAGATCTCGGTCGCGGGCTATGATGACTACCGCGTCATTTCCGAACAGCTTTACCCGCCGCTGACCACCGTCGATCTGCCCTACCGGGCGATGGGCGAACTGGCGGCACAGCGCCTGCTGGCCCTGATCGCCGGCGACAACCCCAATGAACCCGCAATCGAGCGCGTTGCGGGCCCGGTGTGCTGGCGCGCATCGGTCAAGAACTTGAGCGCCCCAAACCTGAACTGACTGAACCCAAGCGGAGGAAAAACGATGACACTATTCAAGACAATGGCAGGGGCGATGCTGGCCAGCACGCTTTTCGCCGGGGCAGCCCTTGCCCAGACCGCCTTGACCATGTGGTATCACGGCGCCGGCAACGCGTCCGAGATGGTGCTGGTCCACGAAATGCTGGACGAATTCAATGCCAGCCAAACCGACTGGAAAGTCGTGATCACAACGTTCCCGCAAGGCGCCTACAACGACAGCATCGTGGCTGGCGCGCTGGCCGGGACGTTGCCCGACATCATCGACATCGACGGACCGATCCTGCCGAACTGGGCATGGGCGGGCTATCTTCAACCGCTTGCCATCGACGAAAGCCTGATCAAGGACTATCTGCCCGGCCCGAAAGGCGTCTGGGATGG
>JANMCI010000078.1:0-2017 GCA_031361245.1 Rhodobacterales bacterium | reverse complement strand
TTTCGATCGGAATCCCCGCCGCGTAAAGCCCGTTGCGGACGGCGCGCATCACCTCCTCTTCCTTGGTGGTCTGGAAGATGTGGTAATCCTCGTTATAGGCGCTGATCGGGGTCAGGCCGCGAAAGCCGCTGTCCCGCAACGTTTCATAGCTGTTTTCAAACAGATAGAATTCCAGTTCCGTCGCCATCATCGGCTCAAAGCCCAGAGCACGGGCGCGGGCGACCTGACGTTTGAGGATGGCACGCGGGGAATGGGCCACCTCTTCATGGCTGTGGTGGTCCAGCAGGTCTGCCAGCACCAGGGCGGTGCCGGGCAGCCACGGAACCAGCCGCAGCGTGGCCATGTCCGGTTTCATCACATAGTCGCCATAGCCCGTCGCCCAGTTGGAGCTTTTGTAGCCCTGAACCGTGGTCATCTCCATATCCACCGCGAGCAGATAGTTGCAGCAATGGGTTTCCTTGTAGCCGCCGTCCACAAAGAAATGTGCCTCAAACCGCTTGCCCATCAGGCGGCCCTGCATGTCGATCCCTGCGACCAGAACGGTGTCGATGCGGCCTGCTTCGACGGCTTCCTTCAACTGGTCCAATGTCATATTTCCGGCCATATCCGGTGTCTCCCTTGAAATATCGCCCGGTTGTCTCGGGCCTTGATCGGTGGCGCAGGTGAGGGTGGCCTAACTGGCCTTGGCCTGCCGCTGAATCTCGACCAGCCCCATGTTCAGCACCGGGGCGAGGGTTTCGGCCATGGCAATTTCAGCTGCAGGCGTTGCAATCAGATCGTTGCGGACCTCAAGCATGGCATTGGGCAGACCATAAGGCGTCGCAATCACACGCAGGGTATGGGTGACATCGTCAGCAGCCGAATAGGGCTGGTTCAACTCGGCCACGAGGCGGGTGCCCGATGCGGCTTTGTGGATCGCGATGGCCAGTGCCGGGTCGGCATCGTGGATGATGCCGAACTCGACCTGCCGCCGTTTGCCGAAATAGACCGGGGTAAAGGAATGGATGGTGATCACCACGGGCCGCAGGCCCAAGGCAATGCGCCGCATGACCAGCCCGTGCAGCCCGTCATGAAAGGGAAGATAAACGGCAGTGGTGCGGTGCAGCCGCTCCTCCGGCGAGAGGAAGGCGTTGCCGGGAATGTCATGAACCTCAGAGCGCACGGGCACCGCTCCAGGCATGTCCGGCGCGCGGTTGCAGTCATAGATCAGCCGGCTCACCGGGGCATGGATCAGCACGGCATCCAGACGCCGGGACAGCTCCCGCGCCAGACCCAGCGCACCGGGGTCCCATGCGATATGGGCGCTTCGCAGATCATCGTTCAGGCCAAGGTTGCCCCATGCGGGCGGGATGAAATTCGAGGCGTGTTCGCACACCAGAACGATCCGGCCCCCGGCCGTCTCATTCTCTATCAATGGCGCAAAGTGCACCGTTGGTGGCGTCGCTGGCATTGCCCTGACCATCTCCCCGATCGCGCCAAGGCTGGCGTCTTGCTGCCGGGCTGTCAAGAATGTTTCTTGCCGCGCTTTCCTGTTACGATAGTTTCTGCTTCACTGGAGGGGGAGGAGCCGCATGGACAAATCGCTGACCCTTGGTGACCAGCTCGAGACGGCTTTGTCCGGCCTGACTCCGGCCGAGCGGCAACTTGCGACCCATATCCTGTCGCATTACCCGGTGGCAGCTCTTGGCTCGATCACCCAGCTGGCCAAGGCGGCGCTGGTGTCGACGCCGACCGTGGTGCGTCTGGCGCAAAAGCTGGGCTACAAGGGCTATCCCGATTTCCAGAGCGCCCTGCGCGGTGAAGTAGAGGCGATGCTGATCACGCCCCTGACCAAGCATGACCAGCGGGCGGGGCGGGTGCCGGATGGCCATATCCTGAACCGCTTTGCGGAAAGCATGGTGGCCAACCTGCAGGCCACCCTGAACCAGATCGACCACGTCGCCTTTGACGCGACGGCAGCGCTTTTGGCGGACCCCGGTCGCCGGGTCTTTACCGTCGGCGGGCGGATCACCCATGC
>JANMCI010000435.1:0-2553 GCA_031361245.1 Rhodobacterales bacterium | reverse complement strand
TGCCGAGCGGCTGGACCATGTGCGCGCGCTGCTTCACCGCAGGCTTGAACGCGCCGATCAGGGATTTGGCGCGGCGCGGTCACCCGACTGACCTCCGCTCGGTTGCAGCGCAGGGGCGGGCCCGCTGATCCTGGCATCGGGGTGATCACCGGAATGGCCGCTTGTCGGTTGCCCTTCGACAGCCCATTCGCTGATCCGGGGCTTGGCGCGACGGGGCCGTCCGACTGACCTCCGCTCGGTTGCGGCGCAACACCTGCCCCGTTGAGCCGGCTTTGGCGCGGCAAGGCCACCGGACCGGCCGCTGGCCGTTGCAGCGCGACGCTGTGCACGCTGATGGGTGCCTCGGCCAAGCAAGGCCGTCCGAACGGCCGCTTGTCGGTTGCAACGCCGGACCCGGCCCGGAAATCCGGGCTTGGGTGCAGTTTGGTCACCGGACTGCCTGCTGCCCGGTCAGGGGCAAGATGGTGGTGGGCGGGCGAGGCCTTGGGGGCGGTGCGTTGGCCAGACCGGCCGCTGACAGGTTCCAGAGCAAGGCAGAGCGGCGCGGTCGGGGTCAGGTCAGGGCCGGGTCGGAGCCCGGTCGCACCAGCCGTGTCAGGTCGGACAGGCTTTCCTTCTGCCGCCCTGCGCCATCAAAATTCCGCGGCGACAGCCAGGCCAGAAAGGCTTCGCGCAGCGCCGGCCACTCGGCGTCGATCACGGAATACCACGCCGTGTCGCGGTTGCGGCCTTTGACGATGGTCGCCTGACGAAACACACCCTCATACGAAAAGCCAAGCCGTTGCGCCGCCCGCCGCGACGGCATGTTCAGCGCATCGCATTTCCATTCATAGCGCCGATATCCCGCCTGAAAGGCCCATTGCATCATGAGGAACATCGCTTCGGTCGCGGCGCGCGAGCGGTTCAGTTCGGGCGCGAGGTTGATGTGGCCAACCTCGATCGACCCTGACTCGGGGGTGATCCGCAGATAGGACGCAACACCGCCGCAATGGCCGCTGTTCTTCTGGCGGATCACGTAAAACAGCGGATCGGCGCCCGTAGCGGTGTCCTTGGCCCAGCGGTGATAGGCGGCGGCCGAGGAAAACGGGCCGTAAGGCAGATAGTCCCAGAGGTCGTCGTGGCCGGACCAGGCGCGGAAAAGATCGGCGGCGTGGGTGTCGGGGTCCATCCGCTCCAGCCGGACCGAGGTGCCGTCCAGCACCTCGCCGGTCGGACGCAGCGGTGGCGTCCACCGCGGCAAGAGCGCTCCGAACTTCTTGACCCCAGCCATGACGCGCGTCCTTCGGTTTTGGGCGACTATGCGGGCGTGCGCGGCAAATGCAACCTCAAGTCTCGGGCGGGTAGGCGTGAAATCCGTCGAAATCGGCCTTGCCCAGCGTCACCCCGCAGGAGCGCAGGGCGGCATAGCCCATGGTGAGATGAAAGAAGAAGTTGGGCAGGCCATAAAGGAACAGGAAATCGCTGGCGGACTGGTCCAGATCGGCCGATCCGGCCCGGTGGTGGATGCGGCGCTCTTCGGCCCCCAGAAACTCGTCCGGTCGCATCCCCCCCAGCGTCGCCCGCGCGACGGCAAGACGGGGGGCAAGGGCTGCGGGGAGGTTGGGCACCTCGCGCCCGGCAAGGGGGCAGGCCACGCGCAGGGCAAAGCCCGCCGCCGTCGCAAATTGCTGGCCTGCGGGGAAGGCATCCGCCACCTGTGCCGCCATGGTCTCGGGGCCTGCCTTTTCGATCATCCAGGACGCCTGTCCCAGATAATGCCGGAAAACCGGCACCGAGGCGGTGTATAGCGGCGGCGGCACGGCATCCTCCGGACAAGCTCGCCCGACTTTGACCGTCTCAACCCGCCTTGGCAATCTTTCCTTGGCCGATCACTCTTTGGGAACCACGCGCAGGCTCAGTTCGCGCAATTGCTTGGGAGTGGCGTCAGAGGGGGCGTTCATCAGCAGGTCTTCGGCGCGCTGGTTCATCGGGAACATGATGACCTCGCGGATGTTGGCCTCGTCCGCCAGCAGCATCACGATCCGGTCGATGCCGGCCGCACAGCCGCCGTGGGGCGGGGCGCCGTATTTGAACGCCTTGACCATGCCGCCGAAGCGCTTGTCGACCTCGGAGTTGGGATAGCCCGCCAGTTCGAACGCCTTGTACATGATCTCGGGCTTGTGGTTGCGGATGCCGCCGCTGATGATCTCATACCCGTTGCAGGCAAGGTCATACTGGTAGGCATAGACCTTCAACGGGTCGCCGTTCAGCGCCTCCAGGCCCCCCTGCGGCATCGAGAACGGGTTGTGGGAGAAGTCGATCTTCCCCTCATCCGTCTTCTCGTACATCGGGAAATCGACGATCCAGGCAAAGCGGAAGCTGTCCTTGTCGGTCAGCCCCAACTCCTCGCCGATGACGTTGCGCGCCCGGCCCGCGATGGGTTCGAAGGTCTCGGGCTTGCCGCCGAGGAAGAAGGCCGCGTCGCCGAGGCCGAGGCCGAGCTGCTGGCGGATCGCCTCGGTGCGTTCGGGGCCGATGTTCTTGGCGACGGGGCCTGCGGCTTCGTGTGAGCCG
>JANMCI010000432.1:0-9965 GCA_031361245.1 Rhodobacterales bacterium | reverse complement strand
GACCGCTCCATCCCGACAAAACCAGCCGTGCGGCTGATATTGCCGCCAAATCGGTTGATCTGCGTCAGAAGGTATTCCCGTTCAAAGACCTCGCGCGCCTCGCGCAGCGGCAAGGTGGCCATCGCTCCGCCAAGAACGATGCGACCAGAGGCATCCGCGGGCACTTCCTGACCGGGCAGTTCACTGGCCTCGATCGGGCCGGAGTTTTCGCCAAGGATCAAGACCCGCTCGATCACATTGCGCAACTGGCGCACATTGCCGGGCCACTGCATGGTCTGCAGCATCGCCTCGGACTCGGGCGACAGCTCTCGCATCGGCAGACCCTGCGAGCGGTGGAACATGTCGATGAAATGGCGGGTCAGCTCCGGGATGTCTTCGCGGCGCTCCTCGAGAGACGGCACCTGAATCGGCACCACATTCAGACGGTCGTAAAGCTCTTGCCGGAACCGGCTGGCGTGGATTTCCTGGCGCAAATCGCGCGAAGTCGAGGAGATGACGCGCAGATCAACCCGCACCTTGTCCGCCCCACCAACACGGCTGAACTGCTGTTCGGTCAGCACGCGCAGGATTTTCGATTGCGTTCCCAAGGGCATGTCGGCGACTTCGTCAAAATAGACGACACCGCCATGGGCTTGCTCGAGAAGGCCCTTTTCGACTCCGCGCTCGGCCGTTTCCCGGCCAAACAGCACCTCTTCCATGCGGTCAGGTTCGATGGTGGCCGAGGAAACCGATACAAACGTCGCCGAGGACCGGTTGGAATTGGCGTGGATGAAGCGGGCGGCCAATTCCTTGCCGGATCCGGCAGGACCGGTCAGCATCACACGCCCGTTGGATTTGGTGACCTTTTCCAGCTGCGCTTTCAAGCCTTTGAACGAAGGGCTTGATCCCAGCATGTCCGAGGCCGTCACGTCGCGCCGCCGCAATTCGGCATTCTCACGGCGCAGGCGTGAGGTTTCCATCGCGCGGGCAACCACCACCATCAACTGATCGATGTTAAAGGGCTTTTCGATGAAGTCGTAGGCCCCCTGTTTGATGGCGGCGACGGCGATTTCGATGTTGCCATGGCCCGAGATGATCACGACAGGCACATCCGGGTTGTCGCGCTTGACGGTCTTGAGGATGTCGATCCCGTCCATCCGGCTGTCCTTCAACCAGATATCGAGGATCATCAAACTGGGCAGTTCGGCGTTGATCTCGGTCATGCAGTCGTCAGAGTTCCCCGCAAGCCGAACGGCGTAGCCTTCATCCTTCAGGATATCCCCGATCAGTTCACGGATATCCTTCTCGTCGTCCACTATGAGAATGCTGCTCATTGTACCCCCTAATTTCGTCCAGTCGCTGTTTTGCCGCGCGTGGCGTGTGGCAGTCTTATTTCTGCCATGGCGCCTGCATGTATATTGCCCTCAAACACGGGTGCGTCCGTCAGAATCAGCGTCCCGCCATGTTCTTCGATGATCTTCTTGACGATTGGCAGACCAAGGCCCGTGCCCTTTTCGCGGGTCGTGACATAGGGCTCGAACAGCCGTGACCGGTCGGGCGGCAGACCCGCGCCATTGTCCGCAATGGTGATTGTGGAATGGGCCTCGCCGGAAGTGTGGGTCACGCGGATTTCGGGTGAAAAACCGTTGTGAGTTTTCTTTTCGCGAACTTCTTCAATGGCTTCTCCGGCGTTCTTGATAAGATTGGTCAGGGCCTGACCGATCATTGTGCCGTCAAGTTCAATCATGTCGGGCCGGGCCGGGAAGTCCTTGACGAACTTGACGTCCGGTTGCCCGTTTTCCTGCAGCATGACCGCAGCCTTGACCAGCGCGGTCAAATCGGTTTCGCGGCGGTCGGGTTCGGGCATCCGGGCAAATTTGGAAAACTCATCCACGATGCGGCGCAAGTCGTTGGTCTGGCGCACGATGACGTCGGTGTATTGTTCAAGCTCTTCAGGGTCGGAGACCTGATTGCGGTATTTGCGCTTGATGCGCTCGGCGCTCAGTTGGATGGGGGTCAGCGGGTTCTTGATTTCGTGGGCAATGCGGCGCGCGACATCGCCCCAGGCGGCCATGCGCTGGGCCGAGACGAGTTCGGTCACGTCGTCGAAGGCCACGACAAAGCCCTCTACCCCGGCGTCGCTGCGCCGTTCGGACATG
The DNA here is from genome assembly GCA_031361245.1 of Rhodobacterales bacterium. Classification (GTDB taxonomy): domain Bacteria; phylum Pseudomonadota; class Alphaproteobacteria; order Rhodobacterales; family Rhodobacteraceae; genus Stagnihabitans. Next base: position 7,827 of record JANMCI010000432.1, on the reverse strand, counting down.
CGAACCAGCAGACTTTCCAGTTTGCCTCGTCGGGTCAGGCGAACTTCGTCCTGAACCGCGGAGCCGGTGGTTTCCTGCAGGCGGTGGAAGAGATTGGCAAACTCTGGAACAGCTTCGGCAAGGTCGGCCTGAGACGCCACTTCAGACGGCAGATCCAGCGTCCGCATCGCGGCGCGGTTCACAAAGTCGATCCGTCCCATGGCATCCAGTCCAATCACGCCAGCTGTCACATTCGACAGAACGGAATCGAACAGCCGGCGCTGTCCTTCAGTGCGATCATGCCCTTCGACCAATGCCTGACGTTGCCCTTTCAGCTGCCGTGTCATCTGGTTGAAAAGCCGACCCAGCATCGCAATCTCGTCGTCGCCCTCTTCCTCGACCACCTGCACATCCAGATCGCCGCCGCCAACACGCTGGGCGGCTGAAGCAAGGCGGCCGACCGGCCGGCTGAGCCGTTCTGCGAACCACAGACCGCCCCAGACCGCCGCCACTATCAGGATCACGGCAAAGCCAAGATAGAGCAGGCCGAAGTTGAAGAGGATCTTGCCCCGATCCGCTTCGAGTTGTTGATAAAGCGCTGCGGTCTGCTGGGTTTCGTCGAGCAGCCCCAGAATTGTCCCGTCCACCGTCCGCGAAACATAAAGCAGGCGGTCGGGAAAGGCAGACAAGTTCACGAGGGCGCGGAATTCGTTGTTGGGCCAGTCCTTGATCAGCACGACCTCGCCGACACTGGCGCTGGCAAGTTGGGCGTTGCTGGGCAGCTCGTAGTCAAAGAGATAGCTCTTTTCGCCGCGCGTTTTCAAAACGCCGGAGGCATTGATCAGATAAACCTCTTTCAGCCCGCGCTGGATGCCTGACTGCCCCTGCGCGAGAAGCGGACGCACGGTGCCATCATCCATCTGGAAATTCCGTGCCTTTTCGCGGTCAAGAAAACGGGCAAGCGCCTGAACATCCGCCGTCAGAGTGGCAGTCTGTTCGTTTTCGTAAGCTTGGGCTGCCTCCAGCGAGGCACCTACCACAGAGCGGACCCGGTCGGAAAACCAGCCCTCAAGTCCGATGTTCACCGTCAGCACGCCAAAGACAGCGACCAGCACCGTGGGAATCAGGGCGACGATGGCAAAGACGCCGGTCAGTCGCAGGTGCAGCCGCGATCCGGCCGACTGGCGGCGACGGTCCGACACCATCTGCATGATCCGCCGCAAAACCAGCGCCGCCACCGCCAGCACATAGATCAGATCTGCCAGCATGATGATGCGCAGCCACGGCGAGGACGTTCCCTGATTGAGCGGACCCAGGGCTAGAAAAGTCGTAACCGTCAGCAATGGCCCCAGAAACACCAGCCCGAATGTCATGCCGGTCTGCACCCGGCGTTGCCGCCGGAGCCGCGACAGCCGTGTCACCCAATGGTTGGCATTGGCAGTTCTTTGCACTCGACTACGGCCTCTGTCATCGGGCAAAGACCAGTGTCCCGCCCGCCACATCGGTGTCTTCATGGTGACGCAGCACCGGAGACACTCTTCCTGTGGCGGTTTTACATCAGTTTGCGGCGCCGTGTCACGCGGATATCAAGCTCGGTGATCTTCTTGCGCAAAGTATTGCGATTGATCCCGAGAAGGTCGGCACATTTAGCCTGATTTCCGGCAGTGGCATCGAGCGAAATCTCGATAAGGGGCAGCTCGATCTCGCGCAAAATCCGGTCATAGACCCCCGCAGGCGGCAACTGGCCGTTGTGCAGATCGAAATACCGCTTCAAATGTCGCGCCACCGAGGCCGACAGCTTTTCGTTTTCGATCACGCCAGCCCGGGCCGGTTCGGTGGCGTGGCTACCGCCAAGGGCCGATTCCAGTTCGCTCTGCGAGATCTCGGGCTCCGAGGACGTAATGAGGAGCCGTTTCAACACGTTCTCCAGCTGACGGACATTGCCGGGCCAGGGGTGAACGCGCAGGATGTTGCGCGCCTCGGACGAAAGGCGCCGTGCGGTGCCGATCTCGCGCTCGCCCCGGGTCAGAAAGTGGTCGGCCAGAAGCACGATGTCTTCGACCCGTTCCCGCAAGGCAGGGACGGCCAGCGTTACGCCACCAAGCCGGTAGAACAGGTCCTTGCGCATCGTCCCCTCTTCCACCCTTTGCGCCAGATCGCTTTGCGAGGTGGCGAGGATGCGGGGGGCGTGGTCGTCGGCAATGTCGAGCATCCGGACCAGCCGGGACTGGCCGTCCTCGTCAAAATCGGCCACTTCTTCGATCAGCAAAGATCCGCCGCGGGCTTTGGAGAGAATCGAGGATATCCCTTCGACCCCGGCCAGATCCGAGGATTGCACCACGATAAACGGCTGGCTGCGGCGGTCGGAAAAGTCGTGGATGGCGCGGGCGATCAGGCTTTTGCCAGTGCCCGATTCTCCGGTGACAAGCACCGGAAGGTCCGTGTTCATCACCTTGGCGACCAGCCGGTACAGCGCCTGCATCGCAGCCGTCCGCCCCACCAGCGGCAGATCATCGCCCGGCTCGCGCGGGCTCGTCACAACCGCCGCCGCCATGCGCCGCTTCTTGTCCAGTGCGCGGGCAGAGCGTTTCATGAGGTCGGGCAAATCAAACGGCTTCGGCAGATAGTCGAAAGCCTCGGCCTCGGCGGCCTGAATGGCGGTCATGATGGTGTTCTGGGCCGAGATGATGATGACCGGCAGACCGGGTCGCAGGCGGCTGATGCGGGGCAGCGCCTCCAATCCATTTCCGTCGGGCATGATCACGTCAGAGATGACCAGATCGCCCTTGCCCTCTTCGACCCAGCGCATGAGCGTCATCATGCTGGAGGTCGCATGCACCTTGCAGCCCGCCCGGGTCAGGGCCTGCGTCAGGACCGTGCGAATTGTGCGGTCATCGTCGGCGACCAGAACAGTGCCATCCATCAGGTCGTCTCCTTGAGGTCTTTGGGAGCCATCGGCAGGGACAGTCGGAAAACCGTCCTGCCGGGGGCAGAGTCAACGGAAACCCATCCGCTATGGTCAGCCATGATCTTGGAGACCAGAGCCAGACCAAGCCCCGTGCCGTTTTCGCGGCCCGAGACGAAGGGTTCAAAGATGTCGGCGGCGATGTCGGGCGGCAGTCCCGGCCCGTCGTCCATGATTTCCACCTGCAACGGCAGCGCGGCCCCGGTGCCGTCCGACCGGCGCAGGCGCAGGGAATGGTCATAGAATGTCCGCAACCGGATCGTGCCCTGTGCGCCATGGGCCGCCTCGGCGGCGTTCTTGATCAGGTTCAAGAACACCTGCATCAACTGGTCGGGATCGGCATAGGTTGCTGGCAGCGAGGGGTCGTAATCCTCGACGATCAGCATGTGGCTGGCAAAGCCGATCTGGGCCGAGCGGCGGGCGCGATCAAGAGCGTCATGGATGTTGATGGCGCGGCGCTCTGGCGGGCGGATATTGCCGAACTGTTCGACCTGTTCCAGCAGTTTCACGATCCGGCGGGTTTCCTCGACAATGAGATCGGTCAACTCCAGATCATCGTCGGTGAGGTTCATCGCCAGAAGCTGGGCCGCGCCCGAAATGCCGGCCAGGGGGTTCTTTATCTCGTGGGCCAGCATTTCTGCCATGCCGATTGCGGATTTCGCGGCCGAGGTCGACCCGCGGTTGCGTCCCAGACGGTCGGCAATGACGCGCGGAGAGATCAGCATCAGCAGGGTTGTGGGATCGTCCTGCAGCGGGGCGATCTGGATGGTGCATTGCACCGGCGGACGCTCGCCCAAGGCGAATTCGACATCGTTGACATAGACTTCGGACTGATTGATCCGACAGCGTTGCAGGGCATTCTGAACGGTCGCGTCCTTGGCGACACGCAGGCTGGCGTCCGTGCCGATGATCGACCGTGCGGACACGTTCAGGAAGTTTTCAGCGGCCGGGTTCACGTCGCGGATCCGGTCGGCGGCGTCGATCAGGATTGCCGGCATGGGCAGGGACAGCCAGATGGCACCGGCGGGAAGAACGCTCATGCCGCCCGCCTTTCCGCCTGCGAAAAGGTCCGGGCGATCAGGCGCAGCGTTTCGGCCGGGGTTTCCGCGACCAGCAGCGTGGCGCGGTCGGCTGACAGGTCCGCATCCGCCAGATACCAACCCAGATGCTTGCGCGCGACCTTTACGCCCAGATCGCTGCCATAGAAGGACAGCATCGCCTCGTAGTGGCCGCTGATGAGATCGACCAGCGCCTCACCCTCAGGAATTACCGGCGCCGGCGTGCCGTAAAGGGCTGCCGCCACCTGGGCCAGTCGCCAGGGTGCGCCCTGTGCACCGCGGCCGATCATCACTCCGTCGGCGCCCGACGCCTGCAACGCGGCCCGGGCCGTTGCAGCGTCCGTGATGTCGCCATTGGCGATGACCGGGATGCGAACGGCTTGCTTGACGGCACGGATGGCAGCCCAATCGGCCTGCCCCTTGTAGAACTGACACCGTGTCCGGCCATGGATCGTGATCATCTGCACCCCCGCCGCCTCGGCCAACTGCGCCAGTTGTGGCGCGTTCAGGCTGGCGTCATCCCAGCCAAGCCGGGTTTTCAGCGTGACCGGCACCTTGACCGCCTTTACCACCGCCTCAATCAGACGCAGGGCATGGGCCAGATCCTTCATCAACGCCGACCCACAGGCCCCGGTCGTCACCCGCTTGGCCGGGCATCCCATGTTGATGTCGATGACCCGCGCCCCCTGCCCTTCGACAAAACGCGCGGCCTCCGCCATCCAGTACGCCTCGCGCCCGGCAAGCTGGACCGAGGTCGCCTGCTCGCCAAAACCAAGCTCTGCCCGAGCCCGCGCCAGAGGCTTGGCCTGGACCACTTCCTGGCTCGCCACCATTTCCGACACGACCAGACCGGCACCAAACGACGCAACCAAGCGGCGCCATGGCAAGTCGGTAATGCCAGCCATCGGCGCCAGCATCACGGGCGGGGTCAGAGAAATCGGTCCAGAGGGCAATACGATCATGTTCATGCGCCCTGTCTAAGCCGTTTCACCGGCAATGGCAAAGCCGGGCCACAAGAAATCGCCTGAAATTCGAGCAGTGATTAAAAAATAGGCTCTTGTCGTCAGCCGATTGTCAGATTGCGGCCTTGGCCCTATGACGAGGCAAAGTGAGGATCCATGACCACAGCCGCCATCATTGTTGCCGCCGGACGCGGGCTTCGCGCCGGCGGGGAGGTGCCCAAGCAATGGCAGATGCTGGCCGGGCGGCCAGTGGTCGCCCATTCGCTGACGGCATTCGAGGGGATGAAGCGCGTTCTGGTGATCCACCCGGATGACCGCGTTCGTGCCGCCGCACTGGGAGTTGCTTTGGTCGAAGGTGGCGAGAACCGCAGCCAGTCGGTCCGCAACGCGCTGGAGGCGCTGGACGGCGCGGACATAACCCGCGTCCTTATCCACGATGGTGCCCGCCCGTTGGTCGCACCCACACTGATCGAGCGCGTTCTGGCAGCGCTGGAGGTGCACCCGGGTGCTGCCCCGGCCCTGACGGTCACCGACGCCTTGTGGACCGGCAGGAATGGACAAGTGACCGGTGCGCGTGACAGGGCCGGCCTGTACCGTGCCCAGACACCGCAGGGCTTTCACTTTGACGCGATATTGGCTGCCCACCGCGCCTTCAAGGGCGAGGCCGCAGACGATGTCGAAGTGGCGCGCGCGGCGGGGCTGGACGTGGCGATCGTCGCAGGCGAGGAAGACAATCTGAAACTGACCTATCCGGGTGACTTCGCCCGGGCCGAGGCGATCATCAGGGGGCGGGCGATGGAGGTGCGGCCATTCGACATCCGGACAGGCAACGGCTTTGACGTGCACGCATTCTGCGCCGGCGATCATGTCTGGCTTTGCGGGGTCAAGGTGCCGCATTCCAAAGGGCTGCTGGGCCACTCCGATGCCGATGTCGGCATGCATGCCCTGACCGACGCGATCTATGGCGCACTGGCCGAGGGCGATATCGGACAGCATTTTCCGCCAACCGACCCGCAGTGGAAGGGGGCGGCCAGCCAACTTTTCCTGACCCATGCCGCAAACCTCATGGCGTCGCGCGGCTTCAGGCTGGCCAATGCCGACGTAACCTTGATCTGCGAACGGCCCAAGATCGGGCCGCATGCGCTTGCAATGCGCGTGGCACTCGCCCAGATCATGGGAGTTGAGGCCGCGCGAATAAGCGTCAAGGCCACCACCTCAGAGCGTCTGGGGTTCACCGGGCGTGAGGAAGGGATCGCTGCCATGGCAACAGCTGCTTTGGTGCAGGCGTGAGCAGGCTGATCACGACGTTTTTCGGTGTGGGTCTGATGCGGCCAGCCCCCGGAACCTGGGGGTCTGCGGTGGCCGTGATGCTGGGCATGGTGATCCTGCGCTATCTGGGGTTTCCGGTGCTGGTGGCGGCAACGCTGGCCGTGACGGCGCTTGGCTTCTGGGCCTGTCACGCCGAACTCAAGGACCGCCCCGGCGACGATCCCGGGGAGATCGTGATTGATGAGGTGTCGGGCCAATGGCTGGCACTGTTGTTCCCTGCGGCGGGGTTTTACTTTGCCGGGGCAGGACAGGCGGCGATGCTGGCCAGTGGTGGCTGGTTGCCATGGCCGGCCTGGGTCTTTCCGTTCGCCTTGTTCCGATTGTTTGACATCTGGAAGCCATGGCTCGTCGGGCAGGCCGATCGCCGGGGAGACGCGCCGGGCGTGATGCTGGACGATCTGTGGGCCGGGCTTTTCGCCGGCATCGTGACCGTCATCTTGGCCGCTGCCTATCACATCCCGCTGATTCTGATGAAATGACCGTCGCCGATATCCTGCAAGCCGCCCGCTACTGGGGCATCATGATCGCCACCGCAGAAAGCTGCACCGGTGGCATGGTGGCCGCCGCCCTGACCGACGTTGCAGGCTCTTCCGATGTCTTTGACCGGGGATTCATCACCTATTCCAATGCGGCAAAGATGGCGATGCTGGGGGTCCGCGCCAAAACTCTGGCCGATCACGGTGCGGTTTCCGAAGAGGTGGCGGCCGAGATGGCCGAAGGCGCGCTGGCCCATTCCGACGCTCTGATCGCCGTCTCCGTCACCGGCATCGCGGGCCCCGGCGGGTCCGAATTCAAGCCCGAGGGCCGGGTCTGCTTTGGCCTTGCCCGAAAGGGCCGCGACACGCGGGTTGAGACCGTCGACTTCGGCGCTTTGGGACGGGCAAAGGTGCGATCAGCCGCGCGGGACCGGGCGCTGGAGCTGCTGGCCGAAGGGTTGCGCTGATCTCATCCTGCCCATTGCGGGGCAAACTGCCCCCTGAAGCGCCCAAAATTGCAGCACTTGGCAAACTGCTGGCAAAACAGTCGGGATGAATCGGGATTGCCACTTTTCCGGGCGCGAATTCTCCGCTTTGTAGCGGCAAAATGCCAATGGGGGACCCATGAACGCCGCAGACACCGCCTTCATTCTGATCGCTACGGCACTTGTGCTGTTCATGACGCTGCCGGGGCTGGCCCTCTTTTACGGCGGGCTGGTGCGCGGGCGCAACGTGCTGTCGGTGTTCACCCACTGTTTTGCCATTGCGGCGCTGATCTCGGTTCTGTGGCTGGCTGTCGGCTATTCGGTGGCGTTTGGATCGGGCGGGGCATGGTGGGGCGGGCTGGGGCTGGCCTTTCTGAATGGCGTCGACGCGGACACGGTGAAGGGCAATTTGCCGGAAGTGCTGTTCTTTGCCTTTCAGATGACCTTTGCGATCATCACCCCGGCGCTGATTGTCGGGGCCTATGTCGAGCGGGTGGGGTTCGGCTTTGTGCTCTTGTTCTCAGGCCTGTGGCTGCTGGTGGTCTACGCGCCGGTGGCGCACTGGATCTGGGG
>JANMCI010000405.1:0-5360 GCA_031361245.1 Rhodobacterales bacterium | reverse complement strand
ATAGGCGGTGAAGGAGCCGTCCATCGAACCCGACCACACCAGATCCGGCGTCACGAGAACGCCGCTGTACATCGGGAACTCGGTTTCATGTTTGGCGACCTGCTTGGCCGTGGCAACGTCGATCGCGGTGATCGAGCCTCTTTGCACGCCGCTGGACACGCCAGCGCCGCCAATGAAGATTGTGCCCGGCTGGACGTCGGACACAGCCACTTCCTTAACCGAAAGATCCGAACTCCCTTCGATCCCGGCACCATAGGCGATGCCCGATTTCGGGTTGTAGGCTGTCGGGAAGAAGTTCACGCCGCCCTGGATGTTCGGGCAGGTGGTCCCAACTGCACCAGCACGGTTGATCGCACCCTGTGCATAGGTCTGCAACGACTTGGACGGATCATATTCCACCGGCAGGCCGGTCTTGGGATCGAGCTCCTTGGTCCAGGTCAGCTGGCTGACATACTGGCCCGAGGAGATGTCGGCACCGTTGGTCCGGTCCAAGTTGTAGAAGAGGCCGTTCCGGCCGAAGTGAGCAAGAACCTTGCGGTCAACGCCGTCGATCTGCTTGTCGACCAGCAATTGGATGCCAACCTCGTCATAGTCCATGTGGTCGCCGGGCGTGTACTGGAAGTGCCATTTCAGCGCACCGGTATCCGCATCCAACGCGACCGACGAGTTGGTGTAGAGGTTGTCGCCCGGGCGGTATTCCGGGTCATACATCGGCACCGGGTTTCCCGTGCCCCAGTAGGTGGTGTTGGATTCCGGATCGTAGGAACCCGTCACCCAAGCCGCACCGCCGCCGGTTTTACAGTAATCGGGTTGCCCGCTTCGTCGCATTTCCATGTTTCGGAGCCGGGCTGGCCTGGCTCGGGAATCGTGTAGAAACGCCAGACTTCTGCTCCGGTTTTGGCATCCAAAGCTGCGATCCAGCCACGGGTTGCCCAGTCACCAAACGGCTTCAATGGTTCGTGGATCGACGTGTTCAGGTTCGGCAGACAGGAAACAGGGGCGCGGCCGGTCACAGCGCCGACAGCGGTGGATGGTGCAGGGCGCGGGTCAACCGGCCCGCAGGCCACACCAAGAGGCAAAGGGTGGTCAAACGGCCTTGGTCCACGCTGAGGATGCTTCCGAATTGGCATCGTGGGCGCACCCCAACGCCCGAGATGCGCCCGAGCATTGTCCTCCAAGATAAGATTGCCAGACTTGCATCATGCGACGACGGGCAATCGTCCGCCCGATCGGAACCGCTCCTATGCCTTCGGCTTGCCGACAAACAGGCCGCGAAGCAGGGCCAGGACAGTTAGAACCCCTCCCGCGCCGAGAGCCAACCAGCAGCCGATTTTCAGGCCCGAAACCAATTTGATCAAGGCACCCGACTGGGGTTCCTTGAAACTCGATTTACCAATGAAATTTGTCCCGGCCCATCCAGCCTTCAGCTCACCAATTCCAAACGCAAGTCCGACAGCGGCCATGTAAGACAGGCCGACAAGCCCAATCAGAACCACCGCCAGTGGCAACTTGATCCGGCCAATGGAGATCTGCCTGTCCACGAATAGGCTGGCCGCAAGAGCCAACATGCAAACGGCCAGATATATCCACATTAAGCCGGCAAAGACCGAAGGAAAAGGCATGGAAAAGAGAGATTCATCGATATTGGCTCTTACCTGAGCCACCACTTGAACCCCCCAAGGGCGCAACAACAGGTGATCGTCGCCCTTCAAGACGCCAACCTTGGCACTCCACCACGGCGAGAACCATCAATAAACCATGAATGCTGCACCATCCACAAGCAGGACACGGAAGATCCAGACCCCCGCACCACCACGAGTCGTCCCTACCTCATCAGTCTGCATCATCATCCCCCCGGGCAAGCCCGCCTTCTTGAGGCTGGATGCCAATTCCATCGATTTATTCAGTGATTACCGATGATCCCCATCGCACTCCAGCGGAGTCATTTTCCGTTGGTCAAGCCTCGGGCGCCTTGGCACAGCGCCGTCGACTGGCTGTTGAAGGCATCGCCTCGCGGATGAGAGCGTGAGCTTCCCGCCATCTCACCCGGAAGATCCTTCCGTCCTGAACGGTCCCGCCAAAGTGCGCAAATCGGTTGGTTCTTTGCCAAACCGCGAGCTTTTGAGCCAAATCGGCGACCGCGTTCAAGCGCAACCTGTTCTGGCTGCGCCGGTTTCAACAATGCCTCAAGTCGCCAAAACGGCTACTGGCCCGAACGTGCCGGCTGTCTATCCCAGAATTCGATTTGAAATATTGGAAAATCAAATGGCCGACTTATGTGGCTTCTGGTGGCGCTTGCACGCAAACAAAGTGGGGCCGATGGCGCGATATGGTGCACGTCTGAGGATCCTGGCAGCCGCAGTCGGGGCGGAGACGGCGTTGATGAAGCTTTTGCCGTTACGGGCATGCTGTGAGGCCTGTTGTGGCCGCAACGATCCCTCGAGGTGCATGTCTCAACTTATCTGGTGCCGAAGGGCTTCGGACTGAAGCCGCAGGAGGTGGCGGATGTCCTCGCGGCGGAATTGACCGGAAAGTGAGGCGCAGGAAAGCTGATGGAAGCAGGCATCCGGCCTGGTCCGGTCCACCGTGATGCGGGACATGATCCGCGGTATCGAACCGCTGGCCAATGTGCTGTGGGTCGGGCTGTTCAAGATTGCGGCGCAGGTGGTTGTCAGCAGCAAAGGCCGCAATCACAAAGGTCTGGTCCTGACGATGCCCAGCGTGGTTCTGGTCGGGGCGAATACCGGGTCTGCCGAAATCGCGACGCCGTCAACCGGCCTGACCGCGCTGAGGCTGGGCGACAGGTCTGAGGGGGGAAACGGGTTCTGCGGGCTTGGCTCTGGCAGGCAGCGCTGGATGAAGGCCCCGCCATTGACACGACGGAGTTGCTCGGGGATGCCGCCGGAGATTTCGGACTGGTCTGAATCCCTTGGTCGGAGGCCAAGTCGGCAACAAAGGACGATGGATTTTGCCATGCTGGACATTGGATTTGACGAAGGGGAAAAGCCTTGCGGTCACTCGGCTGCGGCACTCATCTCAGGATGTGGCGCAGACGGCAGCAGGTCGTCAAAGCTGGGCATGGGCTCTTCCTGCATGGCGGCAAGGTATTCGTACCGGCAGAAGTCCGTGAGTTTGTTGAAGATATGGGCATAGGCCGCGTGGGTCAGCAGGTGCTTGCGCATGGCCAGCACGACATCGCGGTTCATTCCGGTGATGCAATAGAGCCTCACCTGGCCCAGCACCGACTGGCTGAGGTTGGGCAACAGCGACAGGGGCACATGTCAGGTGCCCAGACCGCCGGCGACCAACTCGATCGAGGCGGCAAAAGTGGGTGCGGCAAACGTCGGCGTCGCGTGGGGCAAGTGGTTGCGATACCAGTCGTCCGATGAGGCCCGCGCGGGGACCTGCGGGTCGATCTCGACGTAGTGGCCAAGGATCGGGTGACCCTTGCCAGTTTCGGGGTGCGGGCCGAGTGCGGACCTTATCTCCTGCTCGGTCAGCGACGCGGGCACGGCCCAGGCGATCTTGTCCTCGAACAGGCGCGAGGTTGCAAACGAGGACTGGTCATTCAGGATGGCCGATTCGGCGACGATGGCAAAGTTGATCTGGTGCATCCGCAGCTGTTCGACAAGGTTGGCCGAATTCGTATCATAGACCAGCTCGAACTTGACGAATCCCGGTGCACTTTGCGCAATGCGCGCGGCGGCGGCGGTGAAACGGCCACGCAGGACGGGCGCGGCTCCCAGACGCAGGACCACCGACGAATGCTTAAAGCGTTTGTCATGGTCGGACATTGCAATCGCCATGCGGCCAAGATTTTCTTCGCTGGCCTTGAACCAGAACTGACCCGCCGGGGTCATCGACACCGTTCCGGTGCGGTTTCGCAGGATCAGCTGCACGTCCAGCGTTTCCTCCAGCTTGGCCAGCTGCTGCGAGATCGAGGGTTGCGACAGGCCGATGCGATGCGACGCCTTGGTGATGGACCCGGCGACCACTACCCATCGAAAGATCTCAAGTTGCTTGAATGTGAGATCCATGACCGGTTCAGCCTGGGTATGCATTGTTCGGGGGTCAGGCAGACCGCTTTCCTCTGTCGCCGACACCCTACTGGGTCAGACTAGCAGTCTGGTTAGTCATGCATATCTATGCTGGACATTGGTGTTTCCAATGTCCAGTTGCCTACTTCTGCCAGATTTCGTCAGACCAAAGTCTGATCAGTCAGCCCATTTCAGCCCGACCACGGTGTTGCCCGGCGTCAAAGGCACCAGAATCAGTCCCTGATCCGGAACGAAGTCCATGTCGGCCGCGCCCGGCTCCAGCTTGGCGATTTCGGCTGCAACACCTCCCGGGGTCTGCTGCATCAGGCGGCCGCCCATGTTGTCGGTGAAGATCACGCCGCCCGTGCCGTCCGCCTCGACCCCGTCCAGCGTGCCCGAAGGGTCGGTGCTGCCATAGGGCGTGATTGCCCTGGAGGTCAGGTCGACCGACACCACCCAGCCGGGCCTGATCTTGTCGAAGCCCTGGCTCGCGTCGCCGAGATTGGCCACCACAAGCGCATTGCCGATCACAGTTACCCCGTTTGCGCCCATCAAGGCCGGGTCTTGCGCAAAGATCGACATGGCGCCGTTTTCCAGCACCCAGACCGAATTGCCGAAGGTGTCCGAGACGAAGATCCGCCCGTCTGGTGCGGCGGTCACATCGTTCAGGAACACCGCGCCCGCAGCCGGATAACGGTTGGTGATGGAGCCGGTCGCCGTATCAATCTCGACCAGTTCGGTCAGATCGGCGGTGTAAAGCTTGCCCCCCACGGCGGCCATGCCCTTGGGCGCGTTCAGCCCGGTAACCCATTTCTCGGCCTTGACCACGCCATCGGCGCCGATGGTCGAAATATAGCCGTCACCATCGGCAGCCATCGGATCGGCGCCCATGTTTGACACATAGGCCAGACCGGCCGATGCATCCCATTCCACCGATTCGGGGCTGACAAAGCCGGTTGTGCGCCAGACCTCGGTCACGCCGGCAAGGGCGCTGGTCGCCGCCAACAGCCCGGACAGGCCAATTGCAACGTGAATAGCTCGGGGAGAAAGTCTTTTCATGGCATCCTCGCTGGTCATGTTCTGGCCGCGGCGAACAATCCGCAGACCTTTTACGAAATGAAGCTTGGCAGAAAGCGTTCCTGCATAGGTTAATGTTCGGGAAAGACTTTGGCTATGGTTCTGCGGCATCCATCGCGGCAAAACCGGCGCCGTCGAAGTCTGCGATGGCGGAACGGACGGCCTGATGCACCGCAGGATGCGACAGGCTGTGACCCGACACCTCGGCCATCACCACGCGGGCATCGGGCCAACGGCTTGCCAGCG
>JANMCI010000391.1:0-6212 GCA_031361245.1 Rhodobacterales bacterium | reverse complement strand
CGCTGGCACGGCTGGAGACGGTCAATCCGGCGCTGAATGCGGTGGTGCAGCGAATGGACGCGGCGGCGCTGGCGGCGGCCGAGGAGGTGGACCGCGCCGTTGCACGGGGCGAGGATGTTGGGCCGCTGGCCGGGGTACCGGTGACGGTCAAGGTCAATGTCGATCAGGCCGGGCAAATCACCAGCAACGGGTTGAGAACGCAGGCGATGCTGGTCGCCGCCACGGACAACCCGGTGGTGGCCAATCTGCGCCGGGCCGGGGCAATCATCGTGGGGCGGACCAACACGCCTGCCTTCAGCCTGCGCTGGTTCACCCGCAACGGTCTGCACGGCGCGACCACAAACCCGCACGATCCCAGCCTGACGCCCGGCGGCTCGTCGGGCGGAGCCGGGGCTGCGGTTGCTGCAGGGATTGGGCCGATCGGCCATGGCACTGACATTGCGGGATCGATCCGCTATCCGGCCTATGCCTGTGGCGTGCATGGGCTGCGCCCCTCGCTCGGGCGGGTTCCGGCGTTCAACGCCACGGCGGGCGACCGGTTGATCGGCGGGCAGCTGATGGCGGTCGGCGGGCCGCTTGCCCGGTCGATGCCGGATCTGCGGCTGGCCCTGACGGCGATGGCGGCGCGGGACCATCGTGACCCGTGGTGGCAGGACATGCCGCTGGACGGTCCCTCCGCCCCGCGGAGCGTGGCCTATGTCGAGGCCCCGGATGGCATGGCCGTCGCCGAGCCGGTGCGCGCGGCGCTGCGGGCCGCGGTGCTGAAGCTGCAGGCTGCGGGGTATCAGGTGGAGGCGGTGCCTATCCCACCCCTGCGCGAGGCGATGACGCTGCAGTTGCGCCTGTGGATGGCCGAATTCCGCCACAACGGCATTGCGGCCTTGCAGGCCGAGAACGACCCCGACGCCACCTTTGTCTATGACCAGATGACACGTCACTGCCCGGAGATCGACTTGAACGGGCTGATGACCACACTGCAATCGCGGGCCCGGCTGACCCGGCTGTGGCGGCTTTTTCTGGCGGAATGGCCGTTGGTCCTGTGCCCGGTATCGGGGGAGCTGCCGTTTGCCGATCACCTTGACGTGGCTTCGCCCGACGCGTTCGACCGGGTGCTGGAGGCGCAACTGCCACTGATCGCCACACCCTTCATGGGCCTGCCGGGCCTGACCGTGACAACCGGCAAAGTCGGGACGACGCCGGTCGGTGTGCAGCTGGTGGCTGACCAGTTCCGCGAGGATCTGCTGATAGAGGCCGGCGCAATTCTGGCGCCTAACCCGCTGCCAGTTGTCGGGCCATGAAAGGCAGGCCTACGTCCGGTCCCTGGACCGGGACGCGCCTTGGCAATTCGCCACAAGGGCGTAAGCTGAACGGGTTCCACCCGGAGGGGAAGTAGCGGATGACACCGACCATCAAGTGCCGCCTGCGCAGTCGGGATTGGTTCGACAATCCCGATCACGCCGACATGGCCGCGCTGTATCTGGCACGGTTCATGAATTGCGGCGTGACGCCGGAAGAACTGCGCTCGGGCCGGCCGGTGATCGGCATCGCCCAATCGGACGGCGACCTGTCGCCCTGCAATCGCCCACCATCTTGATCTGGCCAATCGGGTGCGCGATGGCATCCGCGATGCAGGCGATATCCCCATCGAATTCCCGATGCACCCGATCTTTGAGAACTGCCGACGCCCGACCGCCGCACTGGACTGCAATCTGGCTAATGGGATTGGTCGAGATCCTGTTCGGCTATCTGCTGGACGGCGTCGTGCTGACCACCGGCTGCGACAAGACCACGCCTGCCGCGATCCTGGCGGCCTCGACCGTCGACATCCCGGCTATCGTGCTGTTGGGCGGGCCGATGCTGGACGGAAATGCCGAGGACGGTTCGCTGGCCGGGTCCGGGATGGTGATCTGGCAGATGCGGCAGAAATTCGCGGCGGGCGAGATCGACCGCGAAGAATTCCCTGACGCTGCGATGAACTCGGCGCCATCGATCGGTCATTGCAACATAATGGGCACTGCCTCGACCATGAACGCGATGGCCGAGGCGCTGGGACTGTCGCTGACCGGGTGAGCTGCCATTCCGGCGGCGTATCGCGAGCGGGGCCAGATGGCGTACCGCACCGGCAAACGCGCGGTGGAGCTGGTCACCGAGGATCTGCGCCCCTCGCAGGTGCTGACGCGGGCCGCGTTTCTGAACGCGATCCGGGTCAACAGCGCGATAGGGGGGTCAACCAATGCCCAGCCACATCTGACCGCGATGGCCAATCACGCCGGGGTGACACTGCTGCCGGAGGATTGGCAGGTCCATGGCTATGACATCCCCCCCCTGGCCGATGTCCAGCCAGCGGGGCGCATTCTGGGTGAGCGGTTTCACCGGGCGGGCGGTGTGCCGGCGATTATCGCGGAACTGCTGGCGGCCGGAAAGCTTGACGGTGCGGTGGTGACCGTCACGGGGCAGAGCATGGCCGAAAACCTTGCGGGACGGGAGACACGCGACCGCGAGGTGATCCGCAGCTTTGACAAGCCCTTGATGGAGCGGGCGGGATTCCGGGTGCTGGCGGGCAATCTCTTTGACTTTGCGATCATGAAGACCAGCGTGATCTCGGACATGTTCCGGCAACGCTATCTGTCCACGCCGGGCTGCGAGAACGTCTTTGAAGGCCGCGCCGTGGTGTTTGACGGGTCGAGGATTACCACGCCTGGATCAACGACCCCGACCTCGGGGTGGGCGAAGACAGCATTCTGGTCAGCCACGCCGCCCGACCAGACACCATGGCAGCGCACCTACCGCGCCGAGGTGAAGCAGTTGTCCGAAGGTGCTGTGCTGAAATCAGAATATGGCTTTCACGCCCTCGCCGCGAAGCTGCCGCGGCATAACCACTGATCGAAGCGGCGGGTTAGCTGTGCCGCGCCTTGGCGACGGCCGCCGACCAGCGGCAATGGATCGCGGGATCGTGCCGGTGGCGGAATCGTCCCAATGTGACGCGCCGAGGCCGGCGAGGGCGGCACGAAAACCACGCCTGCCGCATCGGCTACGGTCTGGGCAAGATCGGACAGGGCGACCGGCCGGACAGACCCGGAAGCCCGGCCATGCAGGCGGCTGCTTGCGCCGAGACGGTGATGTTCCGCTCCAACGCATAAGCGGTGCCAGTGGCGTTGGCCTAGGCGATCGTGCCGGGCAGACCGTGGGTCGGGCCACGCGCCCCGGTGTCAGGGTCATCAGGGACGAGCCGGTGCGGTAGGTCGCCTTGACCATACCCGGCGCGCGCACCCCGTGACCGTACAGGGCGGCATGGCTATCGACCATCATGGCATGGACAGGGATCCCGGCTGGCAGAGCGGTGGCACTTGACGCGGTGACGCCAAACGAGGCAGCCGAGGGCATCGGGCGGGGCAGCACGTCCACCGATGCGCCGAACAACGCGGCAAGGCCGGGGCTGAAGGTCAGGTTCGCGGTGTCAAAAAGCTGGGTGCGCGAGGCGTTGGAATGGTCGGTGGCAAAGCTGGCACCTTGCGTAAGGTTCCACAAAAGCGACGCATCCACCGTTTCGGCCCGCAGCCGCCCTGCCCGGTGCAGCACGGCGGCCTGGGGCACATTCAGTATCACCCAAGCCAGTTTGGACGCCGGAAACAAGGGGTTGATGCCCAGCCCGGTCGCCTGAACCACCACAGGGTCGTGCCCGTCGGCAATCAGACGGGCCGTCGCCTCGGCGGTGCGGCGGCATTGCCACAGAATGGCGGGGCAAATGGGCTGGCTGATCGCGGCCTCCCAGACCACCAGTGTTTCGCGCTGGTTGGCGATGGCGATGGCGTCAAGCTGTGCGCCGCTGCGCGCCACTTCGGCGATCGTGGCCTGAACCGAGGACCATATCTCGAGCGCCGATTGCTCGGCCCAGCCGGGCTGGGGATAGTGCGTGGCAAGGGGCACCGAGGCGCGGGCGAGGATTGCGCCGGACTGGGCCACCAGCAAAGCCTTGGTGTTGGTCGTGCCCTGATCGATCGCCAGAAACACCATCACCGCACCCGTTTCAACGCACGATGGGCGGCGGCGGCGCTGCCCTCGGGCGTCAGCCCATATTCGCGGAAAAGCCGATCCACCGACCCGGTCGGCACAAAGCCCGGCAAGCCCACACGTTCGACCGGAACGGGCAGGTTGGCGGCGGTCAGTTAGGCCACCGCCCCGCCAAGACCGCCGCGCACCGAGGCTTCCTCGACCGTCACGATGGCGCCGACTTCCTCGGCTGCGGCCAGCACGTCAGCGTCATCCAACGGGTTCAGGGTCGCCATGTTCACCACCTGCGCCGAGATGCCCTGCCCGGCCAGCAGATGTGCGGCCCCGGCCAGATGGACCGTGGTGCCGCAGGCGATCAGCGTCACGTCGCCGCCCTTGCGCACCACCTCTGCCTGCCCCATGCAGAACACCCGGTTCGCAACATCGAGCATCGGCACCGGCATCCGCGACAGGCGGATATGGACCGGGCCGTCATGGGGCCGTCATGGGCGGCGGCCCAGCGGAGGGCTTGCTCGGTTTCTCACGTGTCGGCGGGGACGATCACGGTCAGCGGCACGAGAGGCCGCAGCCAGGCGAAATCCTCGATCGAGTGATGCGTCGGGCCAATTTCGCCATTGGCGACGCCCGAGGATTGGCCGACCAGCTTCACGTTGAACCCAGCATAGGCGATGTCGGCCTTGACCTGTTCCAGCGCGCGGCCGCTGAGGAAGCAGGACGCCGCCGAGACAAAGGGAATGCGCCCGCCATTGGCCAGCCCTGCCCCGACGCCGACCATTGTCTGCTCGACTATGCCCACGTTGATCAGGCGGTCGGGGAACGCCTTTTGAAACCCGCCAAGTTTCGACGACCCGACCGAGTCATTGACCACGACCATGATGCGCGGATCATCCGCGGCCAGATCGCACAGGGTTTTGGCCGAGGCATCGTGGCAATCGACCTTTCCGACATTGGGAAGCGCATCAGCCATCAGACCAGCTCCTTCATCGCTTGGGCGAACTGTTCGGCATTGGGCACGCCATGGTGCCACGCGGCCTTGTTCTCCATGAAGGACACAGCCTTGCCCTTGACGTTGTTGGCGATGACGCAGCACGGCTTGCCCGCAGGCTTGGCGGTCAGCACGGGCAGCAGTCCCGGGATGTCGTGGCCGTCCACTATGTCCACCTGCCAGCCAAAGGCGCGGAAGCGGTCATCGAGAGGGTCACGGCTGTTCGTCTCCACTGTTTCCTCCCCTTTTTGCAGGCGGTTGCGGTCCACGATCAACGTCAGGTTTTCATCTGACCCGCAATCGCCACGCCAAGGCCCACCGGCAGGCCGTGACCCAAGGGGCCGGTGTTGGTCTCGACCCCCGGCAGGTAGTTGGGGCTGGGGTAGCCGTTCTGCCGCGAACGGGGATGCATATAGGTGCCCAGCAGGTCCTTAGGGACGTAGCCCGCCTTGGCCAGAACGGCGTAGAGCGCGCCGGTCGCGTGACCCTTGGACATGATGAAACGGTCGCGGTCGGGCCAGTCCGGGCGGGCCGGGTCAAGGTTCAGCACGCCGAAATAAAGCGTGGCGATGATGTCGGTGGCGGAGAAGTCGCCACCCGGATGGCCAAGCTGGGCGGCATGAACCATGCCAAAGGCGCGGCGGCGCATCCAAAGCGCGTTTTGGCGGATCAAGGCAATTCCGGCGATGGGATGTGCCATGTCAAAACCGGCGCGGCTGGGTCAGGGTGGGTTCCGGCACGCCGCCGTGGTGATAGAAGGACCAGTTCAGGTTGCGCGTCACCGCCTCGGCCACTACATCGGCGTGGTGGCCGCGCAACATGGCGATGTGGTGTTCAAAGCCGTTTTGCGTCACGAACCGCATCAGCTGACGCAGATCCTTGACCCGCGTGGTGGCAATGCCACCGTCCATGCCAAAAGGATGGTCGATGAACTCGCCTTCGCCCGGTTTCAGCGTGCCAGCCCGGCCGTCCGAGGACAGTCGAAAATGGGTCATCGGGCTGAATCTGACCTTGCCCTTGACCGCGCCAAAGCATTTTGCCCGCCCGATGCTATCGCCCAGCACGTCAAGTTCGCTGATCTCGGGCGTGTCGTCGATGAAGGACTTGGGGAAATTGCCGCAATCGGTGCAGACACACAAGTCCGCCTCATAACCGTAGTTGTTGTTCCAATCGAGAATGGCAGGCGGCGCTCCCGAGGCCAGCGCCAGCGTGTACA
>JANMCI010000338.1:0-1630 GCA_031361245.1 Rhodobacterales bacterium | reverse complement strand
ATACCGATGCCATCGACGACGAGCCGTTCGACTCTGTAATGTCCGAGGTGACGCGGATCGTGTACGGGAATTCTTCCTTGGTCGGCAGCACCGGATGCAGCGCGCGCCACGCCAGCTTGCCATGGCCGATTTCGCGGCGACCGGGCGAGCCCACACGACCGACTTCGCCGACCGAATAGGGCGGGAAGTTGTAGTGCAGCAGGAAGTTCGAGCGGCTGTTGCCGTTCAATGCGTCGATGATCTGCTCATCCTCCCCGGTGCCCAGGGTGGTCACGACCAGACCTTGGGTTTCGCCGCGGGTGAAGAGCGCCGAGCCGTGGGTGCGCGGCAGGATGCCGGTTTCAGCCACGATCGGGCGGACGGTCTTGTTGTCACGGCCATCAATGCGGGCGCCGCCCGAAATGATGTCGCCACGCAGGATCGAGCTTTCCAGCTTCTTGATCGCGGAACCAAGGTTGATGTCGGCGAGGTCTTCTTCGCTGAGCGTCGCCTTGATCGCGGTCACGGCAGCGCTGATCGCGCCAGTGCGTTCCTGCTTGTCACGGATTGCGAAAGCGGCGCGCATCTGGGTTTCGCCGGCCTTTTTGACCTTGGCATAGATCGCCGTCAGGTCGGGGGGCGCGAAGTCGAATGGCTCTTTCGCGCAGTCTTCGGCGAATGAGATGATCAGGTCGATGGCTGGTTGCATTTGGGCATGGCCAAACTTGACGGCCCCAAGCATTTCGTCTTCGCTGAGCTCATAGGCCTCGGATTCCACCATCATCACGGCGTCCTTGGTGCCGGCGATGACGAGATCAAGGCGCTGATCGGGGTTGCCGCGCAGATGGGTCATGTCGTCCATCGCAGGGTTCAGCACGTATTCGCCGTTCGAGAAACCGACGCGCGCCGCGCCGATCGGGCCCATGAACGGCACGCCGGAGATCGTCAGCGCCGCCGAGACGGCGATCATGGCGACAACATCGGGATCGTTCACAAGGTCGCAGGACAGCACGGTGGCCATCACGAGGACTTCGTTCTTGAAGCCTTCGACAAACAGCGGGCGGCAGGGACGGTCGATCAGGCGCGAGGTCAGCGTCTCTTTCTCGGACGGACGGGCTTCACGCTTGAAGAAGCCGCCGGGGATCTTGCCGGCTGCATAATATTTCTCCTGATAGTGCACGGTCAGGGGAAAGAAGTCCTGTCCGGGTTTGGCGGCGCGGGCGTAGGTCACGTTGGCCATCACCTGAGTTTCCCCGAGGGTGGCAATGACAGAGCCATCGGCCTGACGGGCAACCTTGCCCGATTCCAGTGTCAGCGTTTCATTGCCCCACTGGATTGATTTTCTAGTCACGTTGAACATTGATCGTTCCCTATATGGAAGCATCCACGGCCCATGCCGCGTCTTCCTTTTGCATAGCGGCCCCATTGCCGCCGCCCCCTATCCTTTGCATGCGGCCGGGGGCATGGCCTCATATCACAGATTGCGCGCGTTTACAGGAAATGGCGGGGTTTGGGAAGGGGTCGGTTCAAGGCGGCGCTGCCCGGTTGCGACAAGCCAGACGCCGATCAGGGTGGCGACCAGACCCGCGGCCATCGCGAGGGTCAGGGGTTCGTCAAACAGTGCCCAAGCCCAGAGCATGGTAAGGGGAGG
>JANMCI010000293.1:0-17387 GCA_031361245.1 Rhodobacterales bacterium | reverse complement strand
AGGTCATAACGCTCAGAATCAAAGAACAGCGTGTCGAACAGCTGCGACGCAGCCTCGACCGTCGGCGGCTCGCCGGGGCGCATCACGCGGTAGATGTCCATCAGCGCGGTGTCGCGGCCCATGTTCTTGTCAACCGCCATGGTGTTGCGGATGTAAGGCCCGGTATTGATGCCGTCGATGTCCAGAACCGGAATGTCGGTGATGCCCTGATCCAAGAGCAGCTTCAGCGTGCCACCTTTGACGCCGCCGTCGCGGTCGTATTCCATCGTCAGCTCGTCACCAGCTTCGACCCAGATCTCGCCTGTGGCCTCGTTGATGATGTCCTTGGCGACGTAACGGCCGACGATGTTGTCGTAAGGCACCAGCAGTTCGGTGACCTTGCCCGACTTGATCAGATCGTTCGCCATGCGCGGCGTCATCTTGTCGCCGGCCTTGCAGATCACTTCGCCCGTGGCCGCGTCCACGATGTCATAGGTCGGACGCGTCCCGCGCAGGCGCTCCGGGAAGAACTTGGTCACCCAGCCCTTGTTCTTCACATGGCTGTAGAACACGGTCTGGTAATAGGCATCCATGATGCCTTCCTGATCCATGCCGAGCGCATAAAGCAGCGTCGTCACCGGCAGCTTGCGGCGGCGGTCGATGCGGGCGAACACGATGTCCTTGGCGTCGAACTCGAAATCCAGCCACGAGCCGCGATAAGGAATGATCCGGCACGCGAAGAGCAGCTTGCCCGACGAGTGGGTCTTGCCCTTGTCATGGTCAAAGAACACGCCAGGCGAGCGGTGCATCTGGCTGACGATGACCCGCTCGGTGCCGTTCACGATGAACGTGCCGTTGTGCGTCATCAGGGGCATGTCGCCCATGAAAACGTCCTGCTCCTTGATGTCCTTCTCCGACCTTGCCCCGGTGGTTTCATCGACATCAAACACGATCAGGCGCAGCGTCACCTTCAGGGGTGCCGCAAAGGTCATGTCACGCGACTGGCACTCGTCCACGTCGTATTTCGGCTTTTCCAGCTCGTACTTGACGAATTCAAGCACGGCGGTTTCGTTGAAATCCTTGATCGGGAACACCGACTGGAAGGTGCCCTGGATGCCTTCGCCATCCAGCGGCTTGTCACTGTCCCCGGAACGCAGGAACAGATCATAGGAAGATTTCTGAACCTCGATCAGGTTCGGCATCTCCAGAACTTCACGGATTTTGCCGAAATACCGGCGAATTCGTTTCTGACCAACGTAAGCTTGCGCCATGCTCGTCGTAACCTTTCATCATCAAAGCGCGCGCATCCGTCGGGCCACGGAAACGCCGCTAGGGCGACAGGGGGCAGTGGTTCTATTCATGCCCCCCATCCCTTAGGGAGGCTCCCGAACCAACACCGCGCCTAGAAAGGGATTTCCGCGAAAATCCCTGTCAAGACGCCCCGGCCAGCTTGTCTGGCCAAAACTGACACCGGCGGGGTTCGATCTCTCGAACCCCGCCAGCGTTCCATCCGTGTTAACGGATTACTTCAACTCGACTTTGGCGCCAGCGTCTTCGAGCTTCTTCTTCATGGCTTCAGCGTCAGCTTTGCTGGCGCCTTCCTTGACCTTGCCGCCGGCCTCAACGAGGTCCTTGGCTTCTTTCAGGCCCAGACCGGTGATGGTGCGGACTTCCTTGATGACGTTGATCTTGTTCGGACCGGCTTCGGTCAGCACAACGTCAAATTCGGTCTGCTCTTCAGCCGGTGCAGCAGCCGCAGCAGCCGGACCAGCCGCCATCATGACAGCGCCGCCAGCAGCGGGCTCGATGCCGTACTTGTCCTTCAGGATGGTCTTCAGTTCCTGCGCTTGCAGCAGGGTCAGACCAACGATTTGTTCCGCGAGTTTGTTCAGATCGCTCATGTTCTGTTCCGTTCGATGTAAGATTGGTTCCAACGAGGCGGATTATTCCGCTCCGGGTTAAGGTGCTCAGGCGGCTTGCCGCTCCTCGATCGTCGTGAGGATGCTCGCAATGTTGGAAGCAGGCGCGCCAATGGCCCCGGCGATGTTCGACGCGGGCGCACCGATGCACGACACGATCTGAGCGATAAGCTCATCACGCGACGGCATGGCGGCCACGGCTTTCACACCGGCCTGGTCCAGAACCGCATCGCCCATAGCCCCGCCAAGGATGACGAACTTGTCGTTCGTCTTGGCATAGGCCTCGCAGACCTTCGCCGCAGCGACAGGGTCTTCCGAAAAGGCGAGAACGGTCATGCCCATGAGCAGGTTACCCATCTTGAAGCCGGGTTTCCCATCAAGGGCGATCTTGGCGAGCTTGTTCTTGGCAACGCGAACGGACCCACCCACATCACGCATTTTCGCGCGCAGGTCCTGCATCTGAGCAACTGTCATGCCGGTGTAGTGGGCGACCACTACCACGCCAGAGCTTGCGAAGATCTGGCCGAGTTCATCGACCACTTTCTCTTTTTCGGCTCTATCCACAGTTTCACTCCAAGGTTGGGGGTTTCCCCCCGGCTCATGTTTGCCGGTCTTGCGACCGGCGTTCGGGTCCTTCATACGGTTCCCGAGCCCAAGATCACCCGCAGGTGACATCACTCTCGTTCCCCATCTCAGGCAGGATATTAAGACGTTTGCGCGTCCCCCACCTTCTCGGACAGGATGGGGCGTCTCCGCCCCACCATCCCCTTGTTGCCAAGGGGAATTCTTTCACCGCAAAGGTGCGCGATAAATGCGCACCCTACGGGGCCGCGTAGGGTGCGCATTCATTGCGCACCTTCCGCCGGTCTTACTTTGCCGTGGCCGAAGCCAGATCGACCGACACGCCCGGACCCATGGTCGAGGCCAGCGACACCTTTTTCAGGTAGCTGCCCTTGGCGCCCGACGGTTTGGCGCGGCTTACGGCATCCACGAAGGCGCGGATGTTCTGGGCCAGCTTGTCGTCGCTGAACGACACCTTGCCGATGCCGGCATGGATGACGCCGGCCTTTTCGACCTTGAACTGCACTTCGCCGCCCTTGGCAGCCGCAACAGCGGTCTTGACGTCCATCGTCACGGTGCCGACCTTGGGGTTCGGCATCAGGTTGCGCGGGCCGAGGATCTTGCCCAGACGGCCAACCAGCGGCATCAGGTCCGGCGTCGCGATGCAACGGTCGAACTCGATCTTGCCGGACTGGATGGTTTCCATCAGGTCCTCGGCGCCCACGATGTCGGCACCGGCGGCCTTGGCTTCGTCAGCCTTGGCACCGCGTGCGAACACGGCCACGCGCACGGTCTTGCCCGTGCCGTTCGGCAGGGCGACCACACCACGGACCATCTGGTCGGCATGACGCGGGTCAACGCCCAGGTTCATCGCAATCTCCAGCGTCTCGTCGAACTTGGCCGTAGCCCCGCTCTTGATCAGCTTGACCGCTTCTTCCACCGAAATCAGGATCTTGCCATCAAAGGCCGCCCGCGCAGCGACGGTGCGCTTTCCAAACTTGGCCATGATTTACCCCTTGATCTCGATGCCGCAGGACTTGGCCGAACCGATGATGATCTTCATCGCCGCTTCGATCGAGATCGCGCTCAGATCCTTCATCTTGGTTTCCGCGATCTTGCGGACCTGTGCCACCGAGACCGACCCGGCCACGGCATGACCCGGCTTGACCGAACCCTTGGCGCGGTTGCGCTTGCCGACGGGCGGCAGACCGGCAGCCTGCTTGAGCAGGAACGAGGCCGGAGCCGTCTTCAGCTCAAGGCTGAACGACTTGTCCTGGTAATAGGTGATGATCACAGGCGTCGGCGTGCCCGGAGGCATGTCGGCGGTCTTCGCGTTGAATTCCTTCACAAAGGCCATGATGTTCAGCCCGCGCTGACCCAGAGCAGGGCCGACCGGCGGGGACGGGTTGGCTTGCCCCGCCTTGACTTGCAGCTTCAGGCTGCCAATGATCTTCTTGGCCATCTGGCCTCTCCTTTATCACAGCGTCCGCCCCTGATTGAGCGATTAACGCGGTTTAGTGGTTCGGTCCGCGGCTTCCGGTCAGGCCGGAACGCTCGCCTCCCACGACTTGACGGGTTCCGAGAGGAACCCGCATTACTCAGGCCCCTTTGGTGACCTGCGTGAATTCCAATTCCACGGGCGTCGAACGCCCGAAGATCGAGACCGACACCTTCAGCCGGTTGTGGCTCTCGTCGACTTCCACGACGATGCCGTCAAAGCCCTCGAACGGGCCGTCCGTCACCTTGACACGCTCGCCGATGTCAAAGCGGATCAGGTTGCGCGGCGCAATCTCGCCCTCTTCGACCCGGTTCAGGATCTGGTTGACCTCGGCGTCGCGCATCGGCATCGGCTTGCCCTGCGGTCCAAGGAACCCGGTGACGCGGTTGATCGACGAGATCAGGTGATAGCCACGGTTCGACATTTCCATCCGCACCAGCACATAGCCGGGCATGAAACGCCGCTCGGACGTCACCTTCTTGCCGCGCCGGACCTCGATCACTTCTTCGGTCGGGACCAGAACTTCATCGATCTCTTCTTCGAGACCGGCTTCCGCAACGGCAGTCTTGATCTGCTCGGCCACTTTCTTCTCGAAGTTCGAGAGGACGGAAACCGAATACCAGCGCTTGGCCATTGCTCTTCACCTTGTCATCCACCCTGCCCTTGGCAGAGAAGTCTTTTC
The DNA here is from genome assembly GCA_031361245.1 of Rhodobacterales bacterium. GTDB lineage: Bacteria > Pseudomonadota > Alphaproteobacteria > Rhodobacterales > Rhodobacteraceae > Stagnihabitans. The sequence continues at coordinate 12,748 of JANMCI010000293.1, read as the reverse complement.
ATTTCAAGCGGTTAAACCGCAAACCCAGAACAAAAAACAGCGCGCCGCCGAATCGCTGCGCGCCGATTGCACTTGAACCTGCGGCGGGATAGCCCCCGCTCACCCCGAAATCAAGGGAAATCGGCCCGCAGAGCTAAGGATCGTCGCAAGCTTCCGTTACCTGGGCGCCGTCAGTTGAAAGCGTTCAGCACAAACGTAAGACCGGCCCGGATGATCAGGTCGACCAGCGAAAAGAAGGTCGCCGTCAGGGCTGCCATGATGAACACCATCAGCGTGGTCAGCATCACTTCGCGCCGGGTCGGCCAAGCCACCTTGGCAACTTCGGAACGGACCTGCTGAATGAACTGGATCGGGTTGGTCGTGGCCATCGTCGGGTATCCGTTTGCTGAGTGTCGCTGCGAGATACGCGCTTGGCCCCGCGAATTCAAGGCCCCTCGGGTCCGGCCCTGCGAAGCTGTGCGCAAAGCCCCCATCGGGGCCGCAACTTGGCAGATTGACCCGGCAAGCCAGCCGAATTCCCGCCTGAAATGGCCCGGAAACGCGTCCCGAAATCCTTTCAATCCGGTTAATGTAAACCGTTAAACTATTGATCTTAAACAGTAAAACACGATGTCGTCAAAAGCGACATCACGACGACATCGCGGCTTTCCTGATGCCGCTCAGCGTCGCTCTCGGCGCAATCGCCTCTGCCGAGATCGCCAGATCCAGCACCGCTCCCGTCCCCGCGGCGATTGCCCGCCCCCAGGCCGCCGCGAAATCCGCGGTCCGCTCGACCCGCTCGGCATGGAAGCCGTAAGCCCGGGCCAGCGCCACGAAATCGGGGTTCTCCATCGTCGTCCCCGACACCCGGCCCGGATATTCCCGCTCCTGATGGGCCCGGATGGTGCCATAGATCCCGTTGTTCAGGATCAGCACGATCGGCGCCGCCCCGTGCTGCCGCGCCGTGGCAAGCTCCTGGCAGTTCATCTGAAAATCGCCGTCGCCGGCAAAGCAGACCACCCGCCGCCCGGGATGGGCCAGACAGGCGGCGATGGCGGCCGGCAAACCATAACCCATGGCACCCGACTGGGGCCCCAGAAGCCGGGACTCCGGGCCAAACCGATAGAACTTGTCGGGCCACACCGTGAAGTTTCCCGCGCCATGGGTCAGGATCACATCCCGTGGCAACTCCCCGCCCAACCACGCCATAACGCGCCCCATGTCGACCGGCGAGGGCAGATCACCCAGCTCGAACGACGCCTCATAGGCCGCCCGCGCCCGCTCGCACCAGCCCCCCCACGCCCCCTGCACCGGCTTCAATCGCACCGCGAACTCGCCCGGGTCCGCCGTGATGCCCAAGGTCGGCTGGTAGATCTTGCCGATCTCTGCGCCGGACGGATGGACGTGGATCAGCTTTTGCTCCGGCACCGGAACCGACAACAGCGTGAAACCCTCCGTCGTCATCTCGCCAAAGCGCAGGTTGATCGCCAGCACGACATCCGCCTCGCGGATCAACGTGCGTACGTGACCCGGCATCCCCACACCCGCCTCACCGACGTAAGACAGCGAATGGTTGTCGTACTGGTCCTGAAAGCGGAAGGCCGCCACAACCGGGATTGCACTGGCCTCCGCGAAACCTTGCAGCGCCATCTGCCCGGCTCTGGTCCAGTTCGTCCCGCCCAGCAGAATGACCGGCCGCTTGGCGCTGTGCAGCAGCCCCTGCGCCTCGATCATCGCGGCGTCGGAGGGTGCAGCCGGGTAAATCGGGGCCATACGCGTCAAAGGCGGCACCGTCGGTCGCGCCGTCAGCATGTTTTCCGGCAGCGCCACGACCACAGGCCCCGGCCGCCCCGTGGTCGCAAGCGTCCAGGCCCGCGCCAGAAGCTCCGGAAGGCGGTCCACGTCGTCAATCTCGACCGCCCATTTGGCGACAGTGCCAAAGATCGCGCGATAGTCGAACTCCTGAAACGCCTCGCGCCCGCGCATGTCGGTGCCGACCTGCCCGACGAACAGGATCATCGGCACCGAGTCCTGCATCGCCGTATGCACCCCGATCATGGCATTGGACGCCCCCGGCCCGCGCGTCACGAAACAAAGCCCGGGTTTCCGGATGAGTTTCCCCCAGGCCGCCGCCATGAAGGCAGCCCCGCCTTCGTTGCGGCACAACACATAATCGAGCCGCCCGACCGTATCGTGCAATGCATCCAGCACCGCAAGATAACTTTCGCCCGGCACGCCAAATGCCTTGGTTGCCCCAAGCGCAATCAGGCTTTGCACCAGCAACTGCCCCCCGTCACGCGGCGTGTTGTCCATGATCCTGCTCCCCAATCCTGCCTGTTCTGGCTATTTCGCCATGATAGCAAAGGCAAGCGTCTGGCCGATCCTTGCAAACAAGCTGACAAGGGCAATATGTTGTTGGTGTTTGGCGCGGATGACCACCATGGTCGGCGATGGTCATGGTGCCGGGTTTTTGCCCACCGGAGGGAAAGATGGATACATTCGTTTCTGCCGATGGACGCGCCGAGCCGGGCTTTTCCGAAGAAATGCTCGCCAAGGCAACCGTGACCACGCAGTTTCTCAAGTCACTTTCTCATCCGGCGCGCCTGGTTGCGCTTTGCCGGTTGACCGAGGGCGAGGCGATTGTCAGCGAATTGGAAGAATTGCTGAACCTGCCGCAAGCGGAAGTCTCCAAGCAACTGGCACGCCTGCGGGCAGACGGGCTGGTTTTCACGCGTCGCGAGGGGCGCAACGTGATTTATGCGCTGTCGGACGAACGGACGACCCGGATCGTCCGCCTCCTGCACGCCGAGTTTTGCGCCTGATCAGGCCCGAGATTGTGGACGACCCGGATTTCGCGCTCTCTCGTTTGACAACCTGTTCCGGCCCGCTCTAACTGCAAACAAAGGCTCAAAGGCGGAAATGTGGGCGATGTGATCTGGACATCTGCAGGCGCGGAAGTTGGCCTGCGCGACAACGTGGCTGTCTTGACGCTGAACCGCCCGCCGGAGAATGCCCTCTCCCATGTCTTCCGGGCCGAGATCGCCGCTGCCCTGAAGGCCGCAATGGCCAGCCCGGCCAAGGCGCTTGTCGTGACAGGGCGCGAACATCACTTCGCGGCGGGTGCCGGGATTTCCGAACCCTGCGATGGTCTGGCGCCGACACTGCGCGACCTGATCGACATGCTTGAAGCGTTTCCCGTCCCCACAGTTGCGGCCATCGACGGTCCTGCCCTTGGCGGCGGTTTGGAATTGGCTTTGGGATGCCGCCTGCGACTGGCAACTTTGCGCTCAACGATAGGGTTTCCAGAAGTGACCCTTGGCCTTCTTCCCGGTGCGGGCGGAACGGTACGGGCAACCATCCTTTGTGGCGCGGTTCAGGCTGCCAAGCTGATTGCCACAGGCCAGACACTGACGGCGCAGGACGCCTTCGCGCTGGGCTTGGTGGACAAGGTCGCCTTAGACGACGTTTTGGCGGCCGCAGTTCTGGCGCTGCGTGATCCGGGCTTTGCGGCCGCGTTCTCCACTCCGGTCTCCGCCCGGCCGCGGCTGGCGTTCGAACCCGACCGCTACGAAAACGCTGCGCAATCCTTGCTGGCCAAGGCAAAAGGCCGCGCCATGCACCGATGCGTCGCTGCCGTGCGGTGCGCGGCAACCGAACCCTTCGACGCAGCGATGGCCAACGAACGCACCCTGTTCGCCGAGGCATGCGCGTCAACCGAGTCCCTGGCCTTGCGCCACATGGTCTTTGCGGACCAGCAGGCCGCCAAGGTCGATGCGCTTGGTGCGGCAATGGTCCGGCCCTTGCAAAGCATTGGGGTGATCGGCGCGGGATTGATGGGCCGGGGCATCGCAATGGCCTGCGCTGACTCTGGGCTAGAGGTCCGCATTCGTGAGGTGGAACAGCAGGCTTTGGACCGCGGGCTCGCTGAGATAGCACAGTTCTATGCAGGCTCTGTCGCCAAGGGTCGCCTGCCCGCAAGCGCGGCCCAGACCAGGTTTGCACGGATCGCCGGGACGCTTGACGTTGCTGCATTGGCCGATTGTGACCTGATCATCGAGGCCGCCTTTGAAGACATGACGGTCAAGAAAATGATCTTTGCCGAACTGGATGCCGTTCTCGGGCCAGGGATGATCCTGGCCACGAACACGTCCTATCTTGACCTCGACCAGATTGCCGACAGCGTACGGCGGCCAGAGCGCGTTTTGGGTCTGCACTTCTTTTCGCCCGCCAATGTCATGAAACTGGTGGAGGTCGTCCGCGCCAACAAAACCGACGCCGCCACTTTGGCCACGGGTCTGGCGCTGTCGCGGCAGATGCAGAAGATCGCCGTGGTGGTCGGGGTTTGCCGGGGCTTTGTCGGTAACCGCATGTTGCAGGCGCGCAATTCCCAGCTGTCGCAATTGGTGTTGGAAGGCGCCCGACCGGCGCAAGTGGACGCCGCCTTTCGGGCGTTTGGCTGGCCTATGGGGCCGTTCGAGATGCAGGATATGGCGGGACTTGATATCTCGTGGCGGATGCGAAAGGCGAATGGACTGACCGATCCCCTGCCGGATACCCTGTGCCTGTCCGAGCGGTTTGGTCAAAAGGTCGGACGCGGCTGGTATCGCTATGACCCCGGCAACCGCAGCCCGTTGCCGGACCCCGAGGTCGACCAGATCATCGTCAGGATTGCCGCCGAGCGCGGGATTGTTCCGCGCAGTGTCACCGATGAACAAATCATCGCGCGGACCCACGGCCCCTTGGTGGCCGAAGGGCGCAAGCTTCTGACCGAAGGAATTGTTTCACGGTCGTCTGACATCGATGTGGTGTGGGTTCACGGTTACGGCTTTCCGCGCCATCTGGGCGGCCCGATGTTCTGGGCTGACCATGGCGAGGGTCGCAATGTTCCGCTGACCTGAGAGGCGCCCTGCCACGATCGGGCGCCAGAGCGGGCTATTCCATATCGCCCAGTGATTTGAGCACCAGCGAATGGAAATGGTGCAGCCCGTGTTCAGAGTTGAACGAGCGGTCCTTGTCCACCATGAACCGCCCCTGAGAGTATCCGCGCGAATGCAGGCCGCGTTGCACGCTTTCCACCAGACTGATGTCTTCAGGCTGCAGCACTTCATCGACGTATCTTATCGCCTCTTTCTCCGCCCCGGTTGGCACGGCATCGGCAAAAAAGAAATCGAAGTGCTCCAGCGTGGTTTCAGGACCGGTGGGCATGATGTGCAAGGTCGTGATGTTGGCCGAACCCGGAAAGACATTGAAGGTGAAATTGGGCCAGACCCACCATGCCGCGAAGTTCTCGGACGGACCGGCCTCGACGGTATAAGCCGAATTGTTGGACCGGCCCGGAGGCGAGATGTGGCTGGAATAGCGCCCATACGTCCGGGTGTGATAATTCTTGATATCGACCAGATCGACAAACGCCGGATGGGCGACCGAGCAATGATAGCACTCCAGGAAGTTGTCGACGACATTCTTCCAGTTCGCCCTGATTTCGTAGGTCAGCCGGTGGGAGAATTTCAATTTGGGCGCGTCGGGGCTGTATTCCGCGATCTCTTCGGCCAGCTTTCCGGCCTCTGAGGCGAAGGTCGCGGCGGCCGGATCAAGGTTGACGAAAACAAAGCCCGCGTATTCCTCCAGCCGGACCTGCTTGAGCGCGAACTCCTCGGCCTGAAATCCCTCGACCCGTTTTTGCCCCACCGCCGAGCGCAGGCGGCCATCGGTGTGATAGGTCCAGGCGTGGTAAGGGCAGGTGACCATCTTTGCCGTGCCGCACCCTTGCAGCAGTTCGTGGGCCCGGTGCGAGCAGACGTTGTAAAAGGCGCGCAACACTCCGTCCTGCCCACGCATGACCACGATGTTCTGGTCGGCCACGGAAACAGCCAGATAGTCGCCGGGATTTTCAACCTGAGTTCCGTGGCAGGCATAGTTCCACGCCTTGAAAAAGATCGCTTCCTTCTCCCGCTCCCAGATCGCCGGGTCGATGTAATATCGCTTGGGGATCGTGAAGGACTTTTCGGGGTCCGCATCGAACTTGCCAATATCGCAGGCCTGGCGCGAGACAACGTTCATGGATCGCTCCTTTCGCACAGCTGATGACAGGATATTCGCAGCAATCCTGATGGCACAATACCCGAAATCCGACGGGTTCGTCGTTTTTTGCGCTACAACGGTTCAGCGGCGGCCCAAAACCTCGATCAAAGCGGCGCCGATGATCAGCAGCGTGCCGGCAAGTTCACGGGCGCCGAACGCTTGACCCGACAAAAGTGCTGCACTGATCGAGCCAATCATCACCTCGGTCGTCAGCAATATCCCGACCCGGCCCGGATCGACACGCTGCGCCGCCCACAGAATCAGATAGTTGGGTGGCACGAAAAAGATCAGCGCCAGCAGGACGATCATGGGCAGTTGCCCCCAAAAGGCGCCGCTTTCAGCCATGGGCAGCCCCAGACCGGCCCCTGTTGCAACTATCACCGCGGCGGCCAATGTCCCGCCAAGCGAAAAGCTGAAAACCGGCAGCGCCACACCGGGCGCGGGCTTGGCAAAGCTGTGCATGGTGCCCGCGGCCCAGAACATGCCTGATGTCAGCGCCACCCAATCACCCGCATTGCGCGGCAGGGGAACCCCGCCGGTCACGCCAAGGATCGCCGCCATTCCGGCAAAGCCCAACGCAATCGCGGCGGTACGGGCCCATGTCAGCCTTGCGCCCAGAAACAGCCAGCCGGCCAGCGAACTCCACACCGGGGTCAGATAGAACAGAAGGATGGCGTGCAGCACATCCGTCATCACCAGCGCCACGGAATAAAGCGAAAAGGCCGTGCCAAGCAGCAGTCCAGCCGGGGCGTGACGGGCAAAGACGGCAAAGCTGCCACGCCGCATCAACCACGGCAGCGGCACCAGCATCGACACCACATTGAACACCAGCGACACCCACCCGCCGCCCACACCCCGCGCCTCAAGCCAATGCAGCGGCACCCAGAAAACGCCCCACATGCTGCCACACAGGGCAATTGCCAAAGGGGCAAGGGTGGCGGCAGAGGCTCGGGCAAATGGCATGGCGCATCATGCAAGCCCCACCATTTGGCGCGCAAGTCCGAAAAGACCGTTTGCTCACTCCACATTGTCTTGACCGATGGAGCGGACCCGAAATACTCTGAGGAAAAAATATTGCCCAACAACAAATAGGGGAGCCCCCATGACCACCAGACTGCGCACCCGCGCCTTCACCCGCCGCGGCTTTCTGAAGGGGGCGGCAGCTGTCATCGCGACGCCCGCAATCATCGGGCGGGCCTCAGTTGCCACGGCCCAGTCGTCCTTTGCCGGGGAAAGCCTTATCGCTGTCTCGTGGTCGGGCAACTACGAACAGGTCTTCCGCGAAACCATCATTGACCCGTTCAACGCGCAATATGGCACCAAGGCCGAAACCGTCGGCGGCTGGGATCAGATCACAGCGCAGATTGCCGCGGCACCCGCCGACAACCCGCCGTTCGACGTGACCGTGGCCGAGGAATACATCTCCTCCACCGGTCTGGCCGAGGGGCAGTTCCTCAAGACCGACAAGTCCAAGATTCCGAACCTCGCGGCGGTTTACCCCTGGTTCTATGAAACCCGCCCGGACAAGGCGAAAGACTTCGGCATCCCCTTCGGCGGCGGGACCTGCATGATGCTGATCCGCAAATCGCTGGGGATCGCTCCGACGTCGTGGAGCCTGATGTGGGATGAGCGGTTGGCAGGCCGCATCACTTCGGACAGTGCCGCATGGTGGTGGACGCTGTCGGTGCCTGCCGTGATGAGCAAGATCAACCCCGGTCTTGACGAGATGTATGACATGGCCACCGCCGAGGCCCTGTTCGCAGAGCTGGACAAGTGGAAGGTGGCCAAATGGTTCAAGGACGGGGCCGAGCAAGCCAACATCCTGAACCAGGAAGAGGCGGACGTGGCGATGAGCTATTCGTCAGACGCCTACACCTTCCTCACCGACAGCCCCGGCGAATACGATGCCGCAGTGCCGGAAGAGGGCGTGTCGGCATGGGCGGACTGGTATTTCAAGGTCCGGGGCACGCAGCACGGCGATCTGGCCGATCTGTTCATGAACTACATGCTGGAAAAGGAAACGCAGGACCGCTTCCTCGCCAAGTCCATGATCTTCATGGCGCGGACCGATGTGACCGTGCCCAGCCACTGGTCGGGCTATCCGCAGAACAACGATGACTATCACCGGATGTTCCAGATCCTGACCATGGACGGCTGGGACAAGATCAACGCCAACTATCAGGCGTTTGACGACCGCATGAAACAGACCGTCACCCGCACGACTGCGGGTTGATGGCACCCCGGCCCGCGCCCCAAAGCGCGGGCCCTTTCATTGGAGGACAGCCCGTGCGTCTGACCCGTCGCCATGCCTTGCAGGGATTGGCCCTGCTGTCCGCCCCGGCCCTGATCGGCCGGGCGACCTTTGCCTCGGCCCAGACGGCTTTCGCAGGGGAAAACCTTGTTGTGGTCTCCTGGTCGGGCAACCACGAGCTGTCCTTTCGCACCAATGTGGTTGACGCTTTCAACGCCCAATACGGCACAAAGGTCGAAACGGTCGGCGGTTGGGACCAGATGGTGTCGCAGATCATGGCGGCTCCTGCCGACAACCCGCCGTTCGACATCACCATTGCCGACGAATACACCACCTCGACCGGTCTGGCCGAGGGGTTGTTCCTGAAAACCGACCGCAGCAAATTCCCCGGCTTTGCCGACGTCCATCCCTGGTTCGACGCGATGCGCGGTGCCGCCAAGTACTTTGGCGTGCCCTTTGGCGGCGGATCGCTGTGGATGCTGACGGCCAGGGCCTCGGGGCTGAAACCCGACAGCTGGGTCAATTTCTGGGACCCTTCCGTGCTGGGCAAGACCACGATGGATGCGGCGGCCTTCTATTGGGACCTGTGTATCCCTGCCCTTCTGTCCGCCCGCAAACCGGGCATTGACGAGGTGTTCGACAGCCCCGCCGAGATCGAGCCGCTGTTTGTCGAACTTGAAAAGCTGCGGATGGCCAAGTGGTACAAGGACGGTGCCGAGCTTGCCAACCTCATGCTGCAGGACGAGGCGCAGGTAGCCACGATGTATTCGGGCGACGCCTACGGCTTCCTGAAAGACAACGCCGCCGATTTCGAGGGCGCCGTGCCAAGGGAAGGCACCGCGTCCTATACCAACTGGTTCATGAAGGTGCGCGGCACACGGCATGGCGACCTTGCTGACCTGTTCCAAGGCTATCTGCTGGAGAAGGAGACCCAGCAAAGGTTCCTGAACACCGCAACCGACTTCATGTCGCGCAACGATCTGACCGCCCCCGCCCATTGGGCCGATTATCCGATGACCAACGAAGCGATGGCCGCCACCTTCAGTCTGTTCAGCCTGGAGGGCTGGGACAAGTTCGGCACGAATTGGGAGGCGCTGGACACCCGCATGAAGCAAACCATCACCGTGACGACCTCCGGATGACAACACCCCAGGCGGCTCTGGAACTGGATCTTGCGCGCCGGACTTTTGGCTCGGTGGTGGCCGTGGACGATGTGTCCCTGTCGGTCGCCAAGGGCGAGTTTGTCACGCTGCTGGGTCCGTCCGGGTCCGGCAAGACCTCGACCCTGCGCCTGGTCGGCGGGTTTGACCAACTGGACGGCGGGGCGATCCGGATCAACGGTGCCCGGGTCGATCACCTGCCCGCCTATCAGCGCGACACGGCCACGATTTTTCAGTCAGGTGCGCTGTTTCCGCACAAGACCGTCGCCGAAAACGTCGCCTTTGGTTTGCGGATGCGCAAGATCGGCGCGTCGGAAATTGCCGACCGGGTAAAGCAGTATCTGGAGATCGTGCGCTTGCAGGGCTTTGCCGACCGCTTTCCGGTGCAATTGTCGGGCGGGCAAAAGCAGCGCGTGGCGCTTGCCCGCTCCCTCGCCGTGCGCCCGGCGATCCTGTTGTTTGATGAGCCGCTTTCGGCGCTCGATCTGTCTTTGCGGCTGCAATTGCGTGGCGAGATCAAAGGGTTGCACGACCAGCTGGGGTTCAGCGCGATCTATGTCACCCATGATCAGGGTGAGGCGATGGCGCTGTCCAGCCGGGTTGCCGTGATGAAGAACGGCCGCATCGAACAGATCGACACCCCCGCCCGGATCTTCCACCATCCCGCCAACGAATTCGTCTATACCTTCATCGGTGAAAGCTGTTGCCTGCCGGTCAACCTTGGCCCCGAAGTCAGGGATTCCGCCGGGCAGCCCGTCGCTCTGACCCTGCAGGAAGGGCAACCCGGTGGCGCAGCCCGCATCTATATCCGCCCGACCCGACTGCGGCTGACCGACGCCGGCCAGATGCCGAACCGGTTGCGCGCAAGCGTGCACTTTGTCGAGTTTCTGGGAGACAGCAACCGCTATCACTTGCGAACCGGGGCACTGGAGCTTTTTGCCGACGAACAGGGTACGGCGCGCTACAAGGCGGGCGATGAGGTTGATGTGGGCTGGCACAGCGATGACATGAAGGTGTTCCGGTGAGCGATGCCGCCACCTACGGTGCGGCCCGCGCGGCCATGGCGCGCCGCAAACGGCTGGCACCATGGCTTTTGATGTTGCCCGCCCTGGTGATCGTGCTGATCTTCTTTGGCCTGCCGACGCTTTACATGGCGCGGATGAGTTTCAATCTTCATGACGGACGCGGGCTTTACGAACCCGGCTTCACGTTCGCTCATTATGGCAATCTGTTCACGAACTCGCTGTTCACGACGGCGATCTGGACCACGGTGAAGTTGTCGCTGATGGCGTCGCTGGTCACGGTCATCATCGGCTACAGCTTTGCGCTGCTGGTGTGGCTCAAGCCGCCGCGCTGGCGGCTGTTGTTTGTCGGCCTTGCCCTGTGCCCGCTGCTGATTTCCGAGATTTCGATCATCTTTGGCTGGTGGATGTTCTTTCCGAAGAATGGCCTTCTGAGTTTCGCGCTGATGAATGTCGGCCTGATCACCAACAAGATCAGCCTGATGTATACCGAATTCGCGGCCTTTGTCGGACTGGTCTATGTCACCCTGCCGTTTTGCTTTTTCATCCTGCTCTCGATCCTCGACGGCATGGACAAGCGGCTGCTTGAGGCCAGCGCCGATCTGGGTGCGGGCCCTTTCACCAGCTTTCGCGAGGTGCTGTTTCCCCTGACCCGCACTGGCCTGCTGGTGGCGTTTTCCCAAAGCTTCATCTGGACCATGGGCACCTATGCCACGCCCTCGGCGCTGGGGCCGGACACGCTGTGGACGATGGGATTCCTCATTCAGGAGCAGATGCTGGGCAAGCACAACTGGCCGATGGCTTCGGCGCTGTCGATGGTGCTGGTGATCGGGGTGGCTTGCGTGATGGTCTTTACCCGCTCGCTCAGCGCCGAGCGGACCACGATCCATGTCTGAGGTGCCCGCCACCCGGTTGGAACCTCGGCTCCTGCGCGCCCTGACACTGGGGTTCACGATCTTCATTGTGGCCTATATCCTGATCCCGATCGTGGTGACGCTGGTCATGTCGTTCAACGACGCCGCGATGATCCGGTTTCCAATCAAGGACTGGTCGCTGAAATGGTACGCCGACTTTCTGGCCAGCCCGCAGTGGACGGACGCGTTGAAAAACAGCTTCATCATCGCCCTCGGTACGGCGGTGATTGCGACGAGCTCGGGCATTCTGGCGGCATGGGCCTTTGAACGCTATGACTTCCCGTTTCGCACCCTCTTCTATGTCCTGATCATGATGCCGCTGTTCATGCCCGGCGTTGTGCTGGGCCTTGGCGTGGCAATTGCGTTCGGCGGACTGAAGATCGGCGGTGTCACGATCTATGGCTCGCGCGGGTTGGTGATGGTGGCCGATGCGCTGTGGGCGATGCCCCTGGTCTTTATGCTGATGGAGGCGACGTTCCGCACCATCGACAACCGCGTGGTCGAGGCCGCCCAGGACCTCGGCGCGCCGCCGCTGCGGACGTTTTTCGAGGTGGTGGTCCCGATGGTCTCCACCGGCATCATATCCTCGGTGCTGTTCGCCTTCGTGATATCGCTGAATGAATTCGTCATGGCGCTGTTTCTGACCGACCGCGACTCGCAGACCCTGCCGGTTCTGATGTGGCTCAGCCTGCGCTCTGCCGGGACCCCCCGGCTGGCGGTCGCCTCGGTCATTCTGGCGCTGACGGTCTTTGCCGCGCTGACGCTGATCATGCTATGGTACATACGACAACTCAGAAAGGTATCCCGTTGAAAATCAAGGCGATGGTAGCGACAGCACTTGGCGGACCCGAGGTGTTTGCCATGCAGGAAGTCGACCTCCACTGGCCGCGCGGGCCGCTGGATGTGCTTGTCACCTTGCACGCGGCGGCGCTGAACCCGGCTGATGTATTCTTTCGTCAACTGGGCGGATATCTCGCCTCGGACCAGCCTTTCGTTCTGGGACATGACGGGATGGGTGTTGTTGCCCAGGTCGGGCCGGGGGTGAAAGACCTGCACCCCGGCGACCGGGTCTGTTTTTGCAACGGCGGCATCGGCGGCCCCATGGGCACCTATGCCGAGGCTGCGGTGGTGCCTGCGGGGCAGCTGGCTCTGGTGCCGGATGGGGTGGACGATCTGACAGCCGCAGCCCTGCCGCTGGTGGCCATCACGGCATGGGAGTCGCTCTATGACCGCGCCGCCGTGCAACCGGGCGAGTTTGTGCTGATCCATGGCGGGGCGGGTGGCACGGGCCATGTGGCGGTGCAACTTGCCGCCTTGCGCGGGGCCCGGGTGGCGGCGACC
>JANMCI010000212.1:0-4702 GCA_031361245.1 Rhodobacterales bacterium | reverse complement strand
CCATCCGGCCAAGGGGGCTGCCTGATCAAGGGCACCCGCCTTTTGCTCCAGAAGGGGCAGATAGTGAACTGGATCAAAGACCATGTCTTCGCGATCCCAGCACCGCGGATGGCGGGCAATCACATCGCCGCCGCAGCCGATGACGATCCGATCAACATAGCCGCGTAGCCAGACGTCACGATGGCCATAGGCAACCGGAACAGAATAATCGTTGGTTTTATAGCGCACCAATGCTTGCGAGTTCACTTGGCCGCTAGCCTGATCGCAGGCGTCAAACGGTGCCGCGGGCAGATCCATCATCCATTGCCGGCAGGTGATTGCAAGGCAATCACCGAGAGGGCCTCAAGATCACGCACCAGACGTTGCCCGATGCTCTCGCTGTGCCCGCGCAAAACGTCCGCCTGACGCTTGCGGCATTGCTCTGCCAGCCAGACGTTCAGGGCTTCCCATGTCGCAAACCGAGGGATAGGCATCATGAAGTTGCGCCGCGCAAAACCAACCAAGCCCGGCACCCGGCCGAAGAACGCAAAGGCATGGACATGGCCATCAACCCAGGCCTCAGAGACCGCCGCAGGGTAAGCGCGAACAAGACAGGCATCGCAGTGAGGAAAATCCAACGCGAAGAAATGCGCCTTTTGTTCGACGCCACCAATTACCACCATGGCCTCGCCGAAATCCGCTTGGGCGTGACCGGGCGCATGAGCCAGCGGCACAAACATCTCGCGGTTACGCCGACCATGTTCGCGGACATAATTCTTGACCGTCGTATAGCCGCCCTTAAAGCCGTGTTCATCCCGCAGGCGCTCAAAAATGCGTTTGGCGGTATGTCGTTGCTTGCGGTTCCGGCTGAGATCTTCCTGCAACCACTGATCGATGAAGCCCGTGAAGCCATCCAGCTTAGGCCGCCTGATACCTGTTGTTCGCCGGTAACCGGGCGGTATGGAAAACTCCATGATCTTCTTCACGCGCGCGCGCGATACCCCAAAATGAACTGCTGCCGCTCGTTCGCTCATGCCGCCCCGACGCGCGAGACGGACCTTCCGATAAAGTTCCACGATTAAAATACCCCCACCCACCTGTCACCAGAAAGGGCCAAAGTGGCAAAGTTTTACTCTGCCCGCAGCAAGACTATCCCGCCACTTCCGTGGCAAACTTTTGCACTGACGTTCTCATGTTCGCAGCCGACCACTAAACATTGCCTTTTCGATCGCTCCTAACCACAATGTGTCCAGACGCCAGCGCCAGTGGCATGATCGCATCCCCGAAACCCGACGTTTTCGGATTTCCGCAGCCAATATCGGGCCGAACCGGTTCCACCAAAACCGTACCGTTTCATGGCTGATCTCGATGCCACGTTCGTGCAGGAGGTCCTCCACATTGCGCAGGGACAGTGGGAAACGGACATACATCATCACCGCCAGCCGGATGATCTCGGGCGATGTTTTGAAATAGCGAAATGGGGAGTGTTGGGTCATGACCGAAAGCTACGCGGGCGCCCTACCGGGCTCAAGTCGGTTAACTCTGACAGAGCCTCGTGCGGCCGTCGCCGATCCCCGCGCTGAAAGCTTGTGCCTCGGGCAGCGTGACGAATTGCTGGCGGGTGCGGGCGGCCGTGTCCGGCCGCGGGCGGCTACAAAGTGGGCGGCGTTCTTCAGGCAGAATTCTTCGTGCATTGTCAGGGGATTCATGGGGATCTCCAAGGTGTTGCGTTGGGTGCAGACAGCCGCTGGGACCAAGAGTGCAACTCTTAACTTACTGAATAAATACGTATTTCTGTGACAAGCGTAGTGTATTGGTGCAAGGGCGCGGCGCGGCGCTGCGTCTCGGCGGCGTCTGGAAAAAAGCAGTTGGACCAATGCCAGCCATGACCAAACTGGCTACACTGCGGCGTTTGGGGCCAAGTGGAACGCGTTTGCAAGGGAACGCAAACTGCGCTGGTGCGTTACCACACAGAGCCAATTCGCTCGTGATTGAACCCCAAGGAGAACACCACATGGACCATTCAACACACACTCGGCTTGTGGACAGCGAACTCAATGAGGCAAATCTGCTTGATGCAGTGGTCTATGGCGCTGATGATGAAAAAATCGGTGCCGTGTCGCATGTTCACGGAATGGGCGCCGCGACCCAAGTGATCGTGGATGTAGGCGGCTTTCTTGGCATCGGCGCGAAACCGGTGGCACTTACGACCAATCAGTTGAATTTCATGCGCGACGAAGATGGCGACGTGCACGCGACAACTGCATGGACAAAAGAGCAGATCAAGGCGCTGCCGGAACATCATCACTGAGCGTTCGCGCCAGAAAGGCAGACCCGCGCATACATACTTTGCGGCCAGCGATTGGCATCGCTGGCTCCGCACAGCACACATTTGTACGCAACGGTTGGCTCCAACAGCAATGTGGGCGAGAACGGCATGGACGCCCAATCTAACCGAACTGCGGTGCTTGAAATCACCGGCGTAAGCCATGACCCACGTTTTGCTTCGGGCTTTCGCAATCCAAGTGGCCAGGCCTTAGAACAAGAATGGCCACCGTGTCGACAAACGGACCCAGCCTGCGCGCCCTGATCAGGTGGCGACTGCCATCGTCCAGGATTATGCATTGGTCGCGCATACCAGATCACTTGCCCTGACCTTCTCGGGACATGCTGACCGGGTTCGGTAATGCAGACGGTCAGGTTATGGGCGACCCGTGATCAAAAGCTGCATTTAGATCGCCGCAGCCCGCGCCTTCGCCACCACCTGCTGCAGGTCGTCCACTCCGTAGGGCTTGGTCAACACCAAAGCATTGCGAAACTCGTCGACCAGGCCGCTTTCGCCGTAACCGCTGGCGAAGATGATTGGAACGCCGCGGCCTTGCAGAATTGCAGCGAGCGGAAATGACACGACACCGTGCACATTGATATCCAGAATCGCCATGTCGAGATCGCCACGTCTCGCAAACTCCATGCCCCCTGCGACACGGGTCGCCATGGAAACCACAGAATGGCCGAGGTCCTGAAGCATACTGGCAAGATCAAGCGCAATAATCGCTTCATCATCGAGGATCATGAAACGCAGAAACTCTGGATCGGCGGGCGGTGTCATCTTCAACTATGGGTCCAAGCCCGGCACCGGCGACTGAAGTACCCATACTACACCTGTGTCTGGGTAAGTAACACTCATCTCGCCGAAAAGTTCCATGGGCAAAACCTGTTCGATCAGGGTCGACCCGAACCCTTTGCGAACGGGCGCTTTTACCGCAGGACCGCCGGACTCGGTCCATTGCCACCAGAGCCGGGCATTGTCTGCGGGACCACTGACCGTCCACGCGATATCCACACGACCCTCGGGCACCGAAAGTGCTCCATACTTGGCCGCATTTGTACAAAGTTCGTGCAGGGCCAGGCCAAAGGTCACCGCAATCTGCGACTTTAGCGCGACATAGGGGCCTGCGATGCTGAACTGGCTTTGTCTGCTCCGATGCGGATTGATCGTGGCGTCGATCACGCTGGCCAGATCGGTGCCCATCCAGTTTGTCTTCACCAACAGGTCATGCGCACGGGCAAGTGCACGCAAACGCTCGCTAAACGCAACCCGTGCATCGGGCAGGGAAATGTCGCCGCGCAAGGTTTGTGAAGCGAGGGCCTGCACCACGGCCAACGAGTTTTTGACCCGATGATTGAGTTCGCCCATCAGAATCTCGCGGTGATGCTCGGCATGCCTGCGGTCGGTGATGTCACGCGCGATGCTGGACGCCCCGACAAGCGCGCCCAACGAATCCAGCAGCGGCGATTCCGTAACGGACACCCAGACCGCCGTGCCGTCGGCCCGGATGCGTGGCATTTCATAATGCAGAGCCTGTGCGCTGCCACGGAACAGCACAAGGCAGTCGGGCAAAGCACCGGGCTGCGCCGGATCATTCAATGCTGACAATGGTTTGCCAATCATGTCGGCTGCGGCAAAGCCATAGATCGTCTCGGCCCCCGGATTCCAGCTGTCGATCAGGCCATCCGCATCAATGCTGATGATCGCGTCGCGCGAACTATCCACGATGGCCGCCAACTGGCGCGACACGGCCTCGGCCCGGCGCCGGTCCGTCACATCTTCGATTGCCAGCAGGATCAGGCTTTGCCGCCCGCCCTCGCGCAGCAGCTTGCGCCCGTTGATCAGCAGATGGCGCAGGCCGATCAACGGGAATGACTGGTCCAGTGGGGCGTCGTTAAACGGTTGTGCGTCCAGAACCAGCTTTGCGAGCAGGTCGCGCAGTTGCGGCAGGTTCCAGCCGCCTTTCGCCAGATCAAAGACCGACTGCCCAATTTCTTCGGCTTCCGACACCCGAAACAGGGTTACAAATGCCGGGTTGATCGAGACAACGTTCAACGCGTCATCCATTACCAAAAGCGGCTGACGGACAGTTTCGACAATGGCCTGCGCATAGATCCGGGCCTCGGTGCTGGCTTGGCGGGCGGCGCGGGCTTCGGTCACATCAAAGAACGTGATCACCACGCCCGCGATACGGTTATCCAGCGTGCGGTAGGGCAACATCCGCCGCAGATGCCAGCGGCCGTCGATGCCCGACACCTCGGTTTCCAGCACCTGAAGTTTGTGCAACACCCGTTCGGCGTCGGACAACAGATTGTCGTCGCGAAATTTCAGCGCAAAGTGGTCAAGCGGCCTGCCGATATCTGTGGGCAGCAGGTCAAGCAGTTCGCGCAAACT
>JANMCI010000159.1:0-6105 GCA_031361245.1 Rhodobacterales bacterium | reverse complement strand
CGGCGCACCGACGCCCCCGCCCTCAGCCTTGATCCCTCCCAGATCGACGTGCCACAACTGACCCAAAAAGGACGCCGCTGATGCGCCCCGTGCTTTACATCCTCAGCTTCCTCGCCGTCCTCGCCTCGGCCTTCTGGGCGTACCGCGAGAATTACGCGACCCAAGCCAAGCTCAAGGAAATCGCCGCCCTGCAGGACGAGATCGCGGGCCTGCGCGAAGGCATCGCCCTTCAGCGTGCCGAGTGGGCCTATCTCAACCGCCCGGACCGGCTGCGCGATCTGGCCACGATCAATTTCGACCGCCTTGGCCTTCTGCCGATGGAGCCCGAACAATTCGGCACCTCCTCTCAGGTGGCCTACCCGGCGCTGCCGACGCTCGTCATCACTGGCACGATCGAAACCATCGGCTCCCTGAACCCCGCCTCCGGCACGCAAGAGCAGACACCATGATCCGCACCCCCCTTCGCCCCCTCGCCCGCATTCTGGACGCCCGCGCCAAGGGCGAGAACCCCGATGCGATCGAGAAAGAGAACATCGCCATCCGCCACGAAGCGATGCGCGACAAGGCCCGCGGGCGGGCCGAGCGGCGGCTTTTCATGCTCGGCCTCGGCTTTTTCATGGCGTTTTCGGTGATCGGGGTCCGCATGGGCACCCTTGCCGCGTCCGAGCCCAGCGAACCCCGCGCCTCGGTTGGCGGCACCGAGATCACCGCCCAGCGTGCCGACATCGTCGACCGCCGTGGCCGCATCCTTGCCACCAACATGCTGACCTATTCGCTTTACGCCCAGCCGCAGGACATGGTCGATCCGGTCCACGCCGCCACCGAACTGGCCGCGATCTTCCCCGAACTGGACCCCAAGGCGCTGGAGCGCCGCTTCACCGATGGCCGCAGCTTCCTGTGGGTGCGCAAGGTGCTGTCGCCCGAACAGATGCAAAAGGTCCACGACATCGGCGATCCCGGCCTTTATTTCGGCCCGCGCGAGATGCGGCTTTATCCCAATGGCACGCTGGCCGCCCATGTTCTGGGCGGGGCGAGCTTTGGGGCTGAAGGCGTCAATTCGGCCGAAGTGATCGGCACCGCCGGCCTTGAAAAGGCGCTGGACGACCGGCTGCGCGATCCGGCACAATCCTCCACCCCCCTCACCTTGTCGCTCGATCTGACCCTGCAGGCCAATGTCGAAGAGGTTCTGGGCGCGGGCATGCGGATGATGAACGCCAAGGGCGCCGCCGCGATCCTGATGGATGTTCATACCGGCGAGATTCTCGCCCTGGCCTCCCTGCCCGATTTCGACCCCAATGACCGCCCCGCCGTGGCCCTGACCGGCGATCCGTCGGACAGCCCGCTCTTCAACCGCGCGGTGCAGGGGGTCTACGAGCTTGGCTCGACCTTCAAGATCTTCGCCGTGGCTCAGGCGCTCGATCTGGGCCTTCTGAACCCCGAAACCCATGTCGACACCAATGCCCCGATGCGCTGGGGCAAGTACAAGATCAGCGAATGGGACAACCACAACTACGGCCCCACGATGTCGGTGACCGACATCATCGCCAAATCGTCGAACGTCGGGGCGGCGCATATCGCCCTCATGATCGGCGGGGCGCGCCAGCAGGCGTTCCTGGCCTCGCTGGGCCTTCTGGACGCCCCCAGGGTCGAATTGATCGAAGCGCCGAATGCCCGCGCGCTCGTCCCGGCGAACTGGTCCGAGATCGTGACGATCACGGCCTCCTATGGCCACGGCATTTCGTCCAGCCCGCTGAACCTCGCCTCGGCCTATGCCGCCATCGCAAATGGCGGCTTCAAGGTCACACCGACCCTCCTCCACAGCACCAACCACGCCCCCGGGGCGCGGGTGATGTCGCAGGAAAGCGCGCGCGCCTCGGTGGCAATGTTGCGCCGAGTCGTGACCGAGGGCACGGCAACGCTGGCCAACATCCCTGGCTATGCCGTGGCAGGCAAGACCGGCACCGCCGAAAAGCCGCGCAAGGGCGGCGGCTATGACAGCAACAAGGTCATCAACACCTTCGCCTCGGTCTTCCCGGCCAATGATCCCAAATATGTGCTGATCGTGACCCTTGACGAGCCGGTCGAGACCTCGGGGCCAAAGCCCCGCCGTACCGCCGGCTGGACCGCCGTTCCGGTCGCGGCCGAGCTCATCCGCCGCCTTGCCCCGCTCATGGGCCTCAGACCGCAGGTTGAATCTGCCACCATCGATGGGCTAACAGCCGTCAACGCCCCCATGGTGAATGACTAGCGATGAGCGACCCAAATCCCAACCCCAAGCCCAGGCGACTTTCCACACTCGGCCTGACCGCAAGGTCAGGCCGTGATCCGGTCCTGTCGGGGCTGACGCTGGACAGCCGCGCCGTGCGGGCAGGCTTTCTGTTCGCCGCCATGCCGGGCAGCGCCGTCCATGGCGCCTCCTATATCGCCACAGCCCTTGCAGCCGGTGCCGCCGCCATCCTGACCGACGCCGAAGGCGCCCGTCTCGCCGCCGCCGAACTGGCCGCCTCCGACGCAGCCCTCGTTGTGGCCGAAGATCCGCGAGAGGCGCTTGCCTCCGCCGCAGCCCTCTGGTTCGGCGCCCAGCCCGCCACCATGGTCGCCGTCACCGGCACCAATGGCAAAACCTCGGTCGCCACCTTCTGCCGCCAGATCTGGACCCTGCTCGGCCACGCCGCCATCAACATCGGCACCACCGGCATCGAAGGCGCATGGGAGGGGCCCTCGGCCCACACCACCCCCGACCCGATCACCCTGCATTCCGTTCTGGCGCAGGCCGCCGCCGCCGGCGTCACCCATGCCGCGATGGAGGCGTCCTCCCACGGCCTCGACCAGCGCCGCATGGACGGCGTGCGCCTCAAGGCCGCCGGCTTCACCAATTTCACCCAAGATCACCTCGACTATCACAAGACGTTCGAGGCTTATTTCGCCGCCAAATCCGCCCTCTTCACCCGCGTCCTTCCGCCCGATGGTGTGGCCGTGGTCAACCTGAACGACCCCAAAGGGCAGGAACTGGCCGCGTTGGCCACCGTGCGCGGGCTGCGGCTGATCACGGTCGGGCATGGTGCGGCGTGCGATCTGCGCATCTTGGCCCAGCGCTTTGACACCACCGGGCAGGATTTGCGCCTGTCGTGGAAGGGCACCGCCCATCAGGTGCGGCTGAACCTCATCGGCGGTTTTCAGGCCGAGAATGTGGCCCTTGCCGCGGGCCTCGTCATCGCGGCGGGCGAGCCGCCCGGCGATGTCCTCCGCGTCCTGCCCGGCCTTTCGGGCGTGCGCGGCCGGATGCAGCTTGCCGCCACCCGCAAGAACGGCGCCTCGGTCTTTGTCGATTACGCCCACACGCCTGACGCCATTGCGACGGCGCTCAAGGCTTTGCGCCCGCATGTGATGGGCCGCCTGATCGTGGTCTTCGGGGCCGGCGGCGACCGCGACCGCTTGAAACGCCCCCTCATGGGCAAGGCCGCAGCCCAGAACGCCGACCTCCTCTACGTCACCGACGACAACCCCCGCTCCGAGGATCCCGCCTCGATCCGCGCCGCCATCCTTGCCGCCTGCCCCGGCGCCAGCGAAGTCGGTGACCGGGCCGAGGCCATCCTGCGCGGCGTCGATGCCCTTCTGCCGGGCGATGCCCTGCTGGTCGCCGGCAAGGGCCACGAAAGCGGCCAGATCATCCGGGGCGAGGTCTATCCCTTTGACGACGTTGAACAAGCCTCGGTTGCCGTGGCCGCACTGGACGGTGTGATTTGACCCGCCGCCGCCCATCCCCCGGTAGGGCGGGGTTCACCCCGCCGTCCCCTCGCCTTCAGGCCGTGCCATGACCCTCTGGACCTCCACCGACGCCGCCACCGCCACCCATGGCCGCACCACCCGCGACTGGTCCGCCAACGGCGTCTCCATCGACACCCGCACGCTTACGCCCGGCGATCTGTTCGTGGCCCTCAAGGATGCCCGCGACGGCCATGATTTCGTCGCCGCCGCCCTCGCCAAAGGCGCCGCCGCCGCCCTTGTCAGCCGCATGCCCGACGGTGTCGCCGCCGATGCCCCGCTGCTCATCGTCCCCGATGTGCTGAAGGCGCTGGAAGGGCTCGCCGCCTTCGCCCGCGCCCGCACCGCCGCCAAGGTTGTCGGCGTCACCGGATCAGTCGGCAAGACCTCGACCAAGGAAATGCTGCGCGCCATCCTGTCCGGTCAGGGCCGCACCCACGCCGCCGAGGCCAGCTACAACAACCACTGGGGCGTGCCCCTGACGCTGGCCCGGATGCCCGCCGACACCGACTTCGCCGTGATCGAGATCGGCATGAACCATCCCGGCGAGATCGCCCCCCTTGCCCGCATGGCCCGTCTGCACGTCGCCCTGATCACCACCATCGCCCCCGCCCATCTCGAGGCGTTTGGCGGTCTCGACGGCATCGCCACCGAAAAAGCCGCGATCTTCGACGGGCTTGAGCCGGGCGGCAGCGCCGTCGTGCCTCTGGACACGCCAACAGCGCCGATCCTTCTGTCCCACGCGGCTGCGGCCCATGCCCGCATTGCCACCTTCGGCCATGACGCAGGGGCCGATTACCACCTTGCCCATGTGACCGTCGGGGACGCTGCAACCATCGTCCGCGCCACCCGCCACGGCGTCTCGTTCCTGTTCAAGGTGATGTCCCCCGGCAAGCACTTTGCCGCCAACGGCCTTGGCGCCCTTGCCGTCGCCGATGCGCTTGGCCTTGATCCGGTCATTGCCGCCACCGACCTTGGCCGCTGGACGCCGCCGCAAGGGCGCGGCACGCGCGAGCGCATCCTGCTGGATCCCGTCGAAGGTCTCAGCTTCGATCTGATCGACGACGCGTTCAACTCCAACCCCGCCTCGCTGGCCGCCGCCCTTGACGTGCTCATTGCCGCCCAACCCCAGGATCAGGTCGGCCTCATCGCGGGGGGGCGCCGCATCGCCATTCTGGGCGACATGCTGGAACTGGGCCCGACCGAGAGCCAGTTGCACCTCGATGTGGCCCGCCATCCCGGTCTTGCCGCCATCACCACCGTGCATTGCGTCGGCCCCCGCATGGCGGCCCTGCATCAGGCCCTGCCGCGTGCCCAGCGCGGCCAGTGGGTCGCCCAAGCCAGCGACCTGACGCGCCATACCCGCAGCCTTGTCGATGCCGGTGACGTGGTTCTGGTCAAGGGATCAAAGGGCATCAAGGTGTCGCTGGTTGTTGACGCCCTGCGGAAATTGGGTCAAGGGGCGGGCTGATGTGCAGGCCGATGGTTAGAGCCCGTGCGCGCAAAAGGGGACAAGTATGCTCTATTGGCTGACCGAGTTTTCGGACGGGGGCGACTTTTTCAACCTGTTCAAATATGTCACCTTCCGCGCAGGCGGCGCTTTCTTCACCGCGCTGATCTTCGGCTTTCTCTTTGGCCAGCCCCTCATCGACCTCCTGCGCCGCAAGCAGGGCAAGGGCCAGCCGATCCGCGACGACGGCCCGCAGACCCACTTCGCCAAGGCCGGCACCCCGACCATGGGGGGCTTGCTGATCCTGTCGGCGCTGGTCTTTGCCACCCTTGCCTGGGCGCGGCTTGATGATCCCTTCGTCTGGATCACGGTGCTCGTCACGCTGGCCTTCGGCCTCATCGGCTTTGCCGACGATTATGCCAAGGTGACCAAACAGAACACCAAGGGCGTCTCCTCGCGCCTCAGGATGCTGCTGGGCCTCGGGATCGCGGCGCTGGCCTGCTATGCCGCCGCCGTGTTCCAGCCCTCGGACCTTGCGTTCCAGCTGGCCCTGCCGGTGTTCAAGAATGTGCTTGTCAACCTCGGCTGGTTCTTCATCCCCTTCGGCATGCTGGTCATCGTCGGCTCGGCCAATGCCGTGAACCTGACGGATGGTCTGGACGGCCTCGCGATCATGCCGGTGATGATCGCCGGCGGCACGCTCGGCATCATCTCCTATTTCGTCGGCTCCTCGACCTTCGCCAATTACCTTGGCGTCCATTACGTCGAGGGCACGTCCGAGCTTTTGATCTTCTCCGCAGCCCTGTTCGGCGCGGGCCTCGGTTTTCTGTGGTACAATGCGCCCCCCGCCGCCGTCTTCATGGGTGACACCGGCTCCCTCGCCCTCGGCG
>JANMCI010000509.1:0-6246 GCA_031361245.1 Rhodobacterales bacterium | reverse complement strand
GCCAGCGGCGAAAGTCGGCTTCGATCTCGGCGGCGATGTCCGTCAGAACCTGTTCGATGCCGATGTGATGCACAAGTTGCATCATGTTCTGGACCGATACGAAGGGCACGAAGGCTAGGGCGGACGGGGGTGTCATGGACGGGCTTTCTTGCGGCGTGCGGGGCTGGGGGCAGGGTTGGCTTTGGCGGTTCGCGACTGGACAGGACATCCAGCCACCGCAGCCGCTTGCAAAAGGGTGCGGCGCATCAATAACTCCGTGTCGGGCGGTCAAACACCTTGCGGCCCATCAGCGAGCCCACCAGATCCACCATCAGCTTGGCCGTCCTGCCACGGTCGTCAAGAAACGGGTTCAACTCGACCAGATCCAGCGAGGTCACAAGCCCGCTTTCGTGCAGCAGTTCCATGACCAGATGCGCTTCGCGAAAGGTGGTGCCGCCCGGCACGGTGGTGCCGACCGCCGGCGCGATCGAGGGGTCAAGGAAATCGACATCCAGCGAGACATGCAGCATGCCCTGCGCCGCGCGGACCGAGTCGAGAAACTCGCGCAACGGGGCCACGATGCCCCGCTCGTCCAGAACGCGCATGTCGTTGATGGCAAGGTCGTGCTTCAGCAGGGCCGCATGTTCCGCCGGATCGACCGATCTGATGCCGTAAAGGCAGATGCGTTCGGCCGGGATCTTGATGGGAAAGGGCGGAAAGGCGTCAAAGCCGTCGCGCCCGGCGATATAGGCGACCGGGGTGCCGTGCAGATTGCCCGAGGTCGTGGTCAGTGGCGTGTGGAAATCGCTGTGGGCGTCCAGCCACAACAGAAACAGCGGCCGGTCCGTGCGGGCGGCATAGGTGGCAGCCCCCGCAACCGTGCCCAGCGCCAGCGAGTGATCGCCGCCGAGGATGATCGGCAAGCCGCCTTCCGACAGGGCGTCGTCAACCTTGTCGCACAAAACCTGCGTCCAGCCCAGCACTTCGGGCAGGGCGTGAACCGCCGGATTGGGGCAGGTGGCAGCGGTCAGGTCAGGCAGGGCGACGTCGCCCCAGTCCTGCACCGCATGACCCAGTTCGCGCACCGCTGCGGCCAGACCCGCGACACGGTAGGCAGCCGGGCCCATCACGCAACCGGCGCGGCGTTGGCCGTCGTCGATGGGGGCGCCGATCAGGATGACGTTGGTCATGGGATCTCCTTTTCGCACACTGTCTTTCCAGCTTGCGGGAAATCCTAGGCGATATATGATGATTTCGGGCGCAGAAATGCGCAAACTGGCGAGGAAATCTATCATCATGGACGATGTCGATCAGCGGCTGCTCGCAGAGCTCAGGCGCGATGGCCGGGCGTCCCTGTCCGATCTCGCGACCCGGCTGGGGATCAGCCGCGCCACGGTGCGCAGCCGGATGGAGCGGATGACAGCGGCGGGCGAAATTGCCGGCTACACCGTCCTGACCCGGTCGGATGTCAGCGCGGCTCCGGTCCGCGGCCTGATGATGGTGCGGGTCGAAGGGCGCAACAGTGCCCGGGTTCTGACCCGGCTGACCGGCATCCCCGCGGTTCAGGCCGTGCATTCGACCAACGGCGCGTGGTCGGTGATTGCCGAACTGGGCGCGCAGTCGCTGTTGGAGCTGGACGAAGTGATCAACCGCATCCGTGACATCGAAGGTGTCGTGCATTCCGAGACCAATCTTCTGCTTTCCACCCGCAAGGCGGGCCGGCGATGACGCAATCGCCGCCCCGGCAGGCGCTGGATCTGCTGAAGGCGGGTGGATTGCGCATGGGCGCAGAATGGGAGGCGGCCCATGCGATCTGCCAGACCCGGGAGGGTACGCGGGACTATGACCTTGTCCACGCTCTTTGCCATTGGATTGAAGGCGACAGCGCCAATCGCGACCATTGGTATGTCCGCGTCGCCCCGTGGCGCCGTGCTGAAACCATCGCGGCAGAGTGGCAAGCCGTCGCAGCAACGTTGACGTGATCAGTTGAGCATTGGAGCGGGCGGCGTTTCGCCGTATGGTCCCGCCAAAGTGGAGGCCGCCTCATGATCATCGAACTCGGGCATTTCGCGCTGGTGCTGGCTTTTGTCGTGGCCGTGCTGCAGACCGTGCTGCCGATGATCGGTGCCGCGCGGCGCGATGTGGTGTTCATGGCGGTGGCTGGTCCTGCCGCGACGGCGCAGGTGCTGCTGATCGGCGTGGCCTCTTTCGCGCTGACCTACGCCTATGTCACCGACGATTTCAGCCTTGCCATCGTGGTCGGCAATTCGCATACGCTCAAGCCGATGCTCTACAAGGTCGCGGGGGTCTGGGGCAACCATGAGGGTTCGCTGCTGCTCTGGGTGCTGTGCCTTGCGTTCTTTGGTGCCTGTGTGCACTGGTTCGGCGACAATCTTCCGGCCCTGTTGAAGGCGCGGGTGCTCAGCGTTCAGGGCTCGATCGGCGTGGCGTTTCTGGCCTTCATGCTGTGGACCTCCAACCCGTTCCTGCGGCTGGCCAACCCGCCGATGAACGGGCAGGACATGAACCCGCTGCTGCAAGACCCCGGCCTCGCCTTTCATCCGCCCTTCCTTTACCTTGGCTATGTCGGCCTCAGCATGGCGTTTTCCTTTGCCGTGGCTGCCCTGATCGAAGGCCGCGTCGATGCCGCCTGGGGCCGCTGGGTGCGGCCGTGGACACTGGCGGCCTGGATCTTTCTGACCATCGGTATCGCCATGGGGTCATGGTGGGCCTATTACGAACTGGGCTGGGGCGGCTTCTGGTTCTGGGACCCGGTCGAGAATGCCTCGTTCATGCCGTGGCTGATCGCGACAGCGCTATTGCACAGTGCCATCGTGGTGGAAAAGCGCGAAAGCCTGAAGGCGTGGACGATCCTTCTGGCCATCCTCGCCTTCGGCTTCTCGCTGATCGGGACCTTCATCGTGCGCTCCGGCGTCATCACCTCGGTTCATGCCTTTGCGAGCGACCCCGAGCGTGGCGTGTTCATTCTGGCGATCCTGGGCGTGTTTATCGGCGGCGCGCTGACGCTGTTCAGCCTGCGGGCCGGGGCGTTGGAGGCGAAAGGCGTCTTTTCCACCGTCAGCCGTGAATCGGCACTGGTGCTGAACAACCTGCTTTTGACCGTCGCGGCGCTGGTCGTCTTTATCGGCACGATCTGGCCTCTGGTGGCCGAGATCGTGCTGGGCCGGGCGCTCAGTGTTGGTGCACCCTTCTTTGATGCGGCCTTTACCCCGTTCATGGTGGGGCTGGCGCTTGCGCTGCCGCTTGGGGCGGTGTTGCCGTGGAAACGAGCCGATCTTGCCCGCGCGGCGCGGCCCTTCCGGGCGGCGCTGGTGCTTGCGGTGGCCCTTGGGGCGCTGGTTTACGCGATGCAGACCAGCAGCTCGGCCCTTGGTCCGGTCGGGTTGGCGCTTGGGATCTGGGTGATCCTCGGGGCCTCGATTGACCTGTGGCAACGCTGCGGACGCGGCGGCGTTGGCGAACGGCTGGTCCGCCTGACCCGTCTGCCCCGCGCCGACTGGGGCCGCGCCTGTGCCCATGCCGGGCTGGGCCTGACCATGTTCGGCGTGGCCGCGATGACGGCGTGGCTGACCGAGGATATTCGCGTGCTGAAGATCGGCGAGAGCTACCAGCTTGGCGGCTATCAGGTGCAGCTTGTCGGCGTGTCGCAAGTGCCCGGTCCGAACTACACCGCCCTGCGCGCCGAAATGCGGGTGACGCGCGATGGGACCGAGGTGGCCATGATGTATCCCGAAAAACGCAATTACCCCGTCGCCGGCATGTCGACGACAGAGGCCGCGATCCGTCAGGGCATCGCGGGCGACCTTTACCTCGTCATCGGCGATCCCCAGGACGGCGGCGGCTTTGCGGTGCGCAGCTATCTCAAGCCCTTTGCCAACTGGCTTTGGGCGGGGGCGCTGCTGATGGCGTTTGGCGGGTTCCTGAGCCTGACCGACCGCCGCCACCGCATCGCGGCCGCAGCGCAGCGTCGGCAGGCGATGGTGGCGGCCGAATGAAGTGGCTGGCCCTGTTCCTTTTGCTGGCAACCCCGGCCTTTGCTGTCCGCCCCGATGAGATGTTGGCCGACCCCGGCCTTGAGGCTCGGGCGCGGGCGCTCAGTCAGGGCCTGCGCTGCCTTGTCTGTCGCAACGAGAACATCGACGACAGCGACGCGGACCTCGCTCACGACCTGCGCGTCCTGCTGCGCGAGCGGCTTACCGCGGGCGACAGCGACGCCGCTGCCATGGCCTTCATCGTCGATCGTTACGGCGAGTTCGTGCTCCTCAAACCGACCCTGTCCGGCGCCAACCTGCTGCTGTGGCTCGCGGGCCCCCTGATGCTGGTCGGCGGCGGAGCCATTGCCATTACCATGTTGCGAAGGCGCTCGGCCGCTCCCGAACCCGGTCCCCTGTCGCCTGAGGATCAGGCGCGCCTCGCTGACCTGACCCGCGAGTGACGCGGCGTTTCGCTTTCCATCGTCCGGCCCGCCGCTAGGCTGACCGGGATTTTTGCGGGGGGGCCAACATGACCTATCAATCCATTTCCTATGATCTTTCCGACGGCGTGGCGGTGATCACGCTGAACCGTCCCGCCGTGATGAACGCCCTGACCTCGCAATTGCGCCGCGAGATGTTGCACGCCGTGGGCCGGGCCGAGCGCGAGGCGCGGGTGCTGGTGCTGACCGGGGCAGGGCGGGCGTTCTGCTCGGGGCAGGATCTGGCCGATGTCGACATTGCGACCGTCGACCTTGAGGCGGTGCTGCGCGACGAATATGAACCGCTGCTGACCGCCATCGCCAGCTGTCGGGTGCCGGTGATTGCGGCGGTGAACGGGGCTGCCGCCGGGGCAGGGGCCGGGCTGGCTCTGGCCTGCGATGTCGTGATCGCCGCCGAAAGCGCCAGCTTCATTCAGGCGTTCACCCGAATCGGCCTGGTACCGGACGCCGGGGGCAGCTACTGGCTGCCGCGTCAGGTCGGCCTTGCCCGGGCCATGGGGGCGATGCTGTTTGCCGAGAAGGTCAGCGCCAGACAGGCCGCCGACTGGGGCATGATCTGGGAGGTAGTGCCCGACGACGCCTTTGCCGCCCACTGGCGCACGCGGGCGCAGACCCTCGCCTCGGGCCCTGCTGCGGCGTATCGCGGGGTAAAACAGGCCCTGCGCGCCAGCTTTGACAACGATTTCGCCGCCCAACTTGCGCTGGAGGCCCGGCTGCAGGGTGCCTGCGGCAAAAGCCCGGATTTCCTGGAAGGGGTGGCCGCCTTTCTGGAAAAGCGACCCGCGCGCTTTGGCAGTCGTTAACAAAAGTTTTACAGCGGGACGAAACGCGCTAACCTGTGCAAATGTCAGATTGTTCTGGTTCCATTTAATAGCTGCAGTTAGCTTTTAATGAGGTTCAGCCATGTGGGACGGTCTTTTCATCCGGGCTCTGCGGCGGGGAATTGGCACGGGCCAGCTTACGGTCACCTTTCCGGACGGGCGGCGGATGACGTTTGGCCCGGGCGGGCAGCCTGCTGTCGCAGCCCATATCCGCGACCCTGATCTGACCCGCCGCATTCTGCTGAACCCCGAGCTTGCCTTGGGCGAGGCTTATACCGACGGAACCATGACCATCGAAGGCGACGACCTGATCGGCTTTCTGCAGCTGATCATGCGGTTTCGCACCGGGGCGGGGTGGTCGGTGCTGGATCTGCTGATGAAGCTGAACAAGGCCAGGAATTGGCTGGCCGATCTGAACCCCGCGCGCAAGGCGCGGGCCAACGTCGCGCATCACTATGACCTGACGGGCGAGATCTACGACGCCTTTCTGGACCGCAACAAGCAATACACCTGCGCCTATTTCCGAGAACCCGGCATGACGCTGGACGAGGCGCAACTGGCCAAGATGCAGCATATCGGTCGCAAATTGTTGCTTCGTCCCGGAATGCGGGTGCTCGACATCGGCTGCGGGTTTGGCACCTTTGCCGTCTATCTCGCGCGCGAGTTTGGCGCGCGTGTCACCGGGATAACCCTGTCCGAGGTGCAACTGGCCGAGGCGCGGGTGCGCGCCAATGTGGCGGGGGTTACCGATCTTGTCGACTTCCGGCTGCAGGATTACCGCGCCGTTGGCGGGCAGTTTGACCGCGTGGTGTCCGTCGGCATGATGGAGCATGTCGGCCGCCCCCATCTGACCACCTATTTCCGCAAGGTCCGCGACCTGCTGACGCCGAACGGCGTGGCGCTCATCCACTATATCGGGCGCCCGGTCGCACCCATGCGGATCTCGCCATG
>JANMCI010000093.1:0-2433 GCA_031361245.1 Rhodobacterales bacterium | reverse complement strand
GCCACCGCAAAGCCGATCCCGCCCGCCGATCCCGCTCCGGTCACCAAGGCGTGGCGGGTCATCGGCAAATCCTTTCCATGCGGTTAACGCAAAACGCCAACTCTTTGTAAATAAACACTATTCCAAACTGTCCAGATCTGGACACCTCACCCTGCCCGATAATTCGGGCTTTCCCGGGTGATCTGGACGTCATGGACATGGCTTTCCTTCAGCCCCGCACCGGTGATGCGGACGACTTGGCACTTCGACCGCATGTCTTCAATCGTCCGGTTGCCGGTGTAACCCATGGCCGCCCGCAGGCCTCCCACCATCTGGTGGATCACCGCCCCGGCCGAACCCTTGTAGGGCACCTGCCCCTCGATCCCTTCCGGCACCAGCTTGTCACTGGCGGCGTCCTTCTGGAAATAGCGGTCCGCCGAGCCCCGCGCCATCGCACCCAGCGACCCCATGCCGCGGTAAGCCTTGAAGCTGCGGCCCTGCCACAGGATCATCTCGCCCGGCGCCTCATCGGTGCCCGCAATCGCTGACCCGACCATCGCACAGCTTGCCCCGGCCGCAATCGCCTTGGCGAAATCGCCGGAATACTTGATGCCACCGTCAGCGATGATCGGAATATCCCCCGCAGCCCGCGCCGAATCCATGATAGCCGTCAGTTGCGGAACTCCGACCCCGGCCACGATCCGCGTCGTGCAGATCGAGCCCGGCCCGATGCCGACCTTGACCGCATCCGCCCCGGCCCCGATCAGGGCCCGCGTCGCCTCGGCGGTCGCGACGTTTCCCGCCACGACCTGCACCCGGTTCGACAGCTTCTTGATCCGCTCGACCGCCCGCGCCACCCCCTCGGAATGGCCGTGTGCTGTGTCAATCACCACCAGATCGACCCCGGCGTCGATCAGCGCCTGCGACCGCTCAAACCCGGCGTCGCCCACCGTTGTCGCCGCAGCGACCCGCAAACGGCCCATGTCGTCCTTGCAGGCATGGGGGTTCAGCACCGATTTTTCGGTGTCCTTCAGCGTCAGCAGGCCCGTCAGCTTGCCCATGCCGTCGGTCACCAGCAGCTTCTCGATCCGCCGCGCCTTCATCAGGCTGATCGCCGCCTCGCGGTCCACCGGCTCGCGCAGCAGCGCCAGGTTGTCCGAGGTCATCATCACCCGCACCGGCGTCTTGTCGTCCTGCGCAAAGCGCATGTCGCGGTTGGTGACGATGCCCAGAACGCGGCCCTTGTCATCGACCACCGGAAAACCGGTGATGTTATAGCGGTCCATCAGCAGCTTGGCGTCGGCCAGCGTCTGATCGGGCGTCAGGGTGATCGGATGATAGACGACGCCGCTTTCAAAGCGTTTCACCCGGCTGACTTCGCGCGCCTGCGCCTCGGTGTCCAGATTGCGGTGGATCACCCCGATTCCGCCAGCCTGCGCCATGGCAATCGCCATCCGCGCTTCGGTCACCGTATCCATCGCCGAGGACAAAAGCGGAATGTTCATCCGGATTGCCTTGGTCACAAAGGTGGACGTATCCGCATCCGAAGGCAGCACCGAGCTGGCCGCCGGCACAAGCAGAACGTCGTCAAAGGTAAGTGCCTCGCGAATCTCCATGAAAGCCTCCATCGGTTCTGGGCGGGAGTGTTCGTTTGACGGGTCCCTGTCTCACCAAAGCCGGGGCTTGGCAAGGGGGGATATGCCATATCTTGCGGTCTGATCCGGTTGCAGCCATTCTGCGCACGATCAGCGTCAGGGAGGGTCCGCGTGCACGTCGCCATCGTCGAGAATACCGAAATCACCCATCACGGTCAGGTCGGCGTCGCCCTGCACGAGGCAGGCGCGCGGATCGAGGTCTTTCGGCCGTGGTTCGACGGCGTGCTTCCCGTCCATGGCGCGCATGACGCGCTGGTGGTCTTTGGCGGCGAACAAAGTGCGCTGTCGGACGAAACCCACCCCTATTTGCCAGACCTGTCATGGCTCATGGCCGACACCGGGGCCAGTGATCGCGCCGTGCTGGGGGTCTGCCTTGGCGCCCAGATACTGGCGCGCGGCCTTGGTGCCCAGAACCACATCGGCACTGCCCCCGAATTCGGCTGGCACGAAGTTTCCCTTTTGCCCTCCGCCGCCAGCGACCCGGTTCTGGGCCCCCTGCCGGCAGCCTTTCCGATCTTTGAATGGCACTCCGACACCTTCACCCTGCCGCCAGGCTCCGTGCATCTGGCCAGCGGTCCCAAGGCGCAGGTGCAATGCTACCGCGTCTTTCGTGCCTCCTACGGGATGCAGTTCCACTTCGAGGCCAACCGAGCAGTCGTGGCCGACTGGACCGCAACCTTTCCGCACGCGCTTGAGGCCGGAGCACCGGGATGGCTGGACACATGGTCCACCCGCGCGCGGACCGAAGGCGCCGCCGCCGACCGCCACGGCCTGACCATCGCCCGCGCCTGGGTCGCCC
>JANMCI010000044.1:0-7454 GCA_031361245.1 Rhodobacterales bacterium | reverse complement strand
CACCGGATGGGTGAAGTAGGGCTCGCCCGACTTGCGCATCTGACCGTCATGCATCTGCGTGCCATAGGCATAGGCCCGGCGCAACAGCTCAGCATTGGTTCGCGGATTGTAGTTGCGAACGAGGGCGATCAGGTCGTCGACGTCGATCATTCCCTCGCGCCTTCCGGGATCAGTTTTCGCGCCGCCTCAGTTCTCGCCCTGGGCTTCCATCAGCGCGCGCAGCAGCTTTTCTTCGGACATGTCGTCCTGCATCGGGCGATCGATCTCGCCGGACATCAGCAACGCCATCTGATCGTCTTCCGGCTCATCGACCTCGATCTGGGTCTGGTGGCTTTCGATCATCCGCTCGCGCAGCGAGGATGCCAACTGGGTCTCGTCCGCGATTTCGCGCAGGGCGACCACGGGGTTCTTGTCATTGTCGCGGTCCACCGTTGCCGGGGAACCAGCCTGAATCTCGCGGGCGCGGTGCGCCGCCAGCATCACCAGTTCGAACCGGTTCGGAACCTTGTCAACGCAATCTTCAACCGTCACGCGGGCCATGTCTGCTCCAATCGGGTAGGGGGCACGGGAAGCGCTTATCTAAGCGCAAGCCTTTGGGTTGACAAGCGACAAATCGGACGAAATGGCGCTATGAAAGGGGGGTAACAGCCGCGATTTCGGCCATTTCCAGCCGGTTGAGCATTTCCAGCACGGTAATCATCAGCCTTGGATGGCGCCAGTCGGGAGCAATCTCTGCCAGCGGCACCAGAACAAAGGCACGATCCTGCAGGCGAGGATGCGGAAGAATCAGCGTATCGGGGGCCTGGCGGACCTGCGCGTCCGGCGGCAGATTGCGCCAATGGTCGTGGGTGGCTGCATCCGGCAGGACCAGATCCTCATAGGCCAGAAGGTCAAGGTCCAGCGTCCTTTGGCCCCACCGCTGCACCCGCTGGCGCCCGAAACGGTCCTCGATGGCATTGAGATGCCCCAGCAAGGTCGGCGGATCCAGGCTTGTCGCGATCACGGCGGCGGCATTTACATAATCCGGACCTGTGCCCGGCGGAAAGCACGGGGTGGCAAACAGGCGGCTCATCGCCAAAACCCTTGTAGCTCCGTGGTTTAGCTCGCGCCTGGCCGCCAGGATCGTATCAAGCAGATTTGTGCCTGCGAGGGGTAGGTTCGCCCCAAATGCAACCAGAGCCTGTTGGACTTTACGCACGGTAAGGTTTACACTTTCGTATAGGCATACTTGTGTGACGTTTCTGCGACTGCTACTCGGAATCTTGCACGACGTGGTGTGTGAATTGACCGGTTTGCCAAGTTACTGGCACGTTATTGGGGAGAAGATGATGTTTTACAAGGACGAACGCCTTGCGCTGTTCATCGATGGTTCCAACCTTTATGCTGCGGCAAAATCGCTAGGATTTGACATCGATTACAAGCTTCTCCGTCAGGAATTCATGCGTCGGGGCCGCTTGCTGCGCGCCTTTTACTACACAGCCTTGCTGGAGAATGACGAGTATTCTCCGATCCGCCCGCTGGTCGACTGGCTGAACTACAACGGCTTCACCATGGTGACCAAACCGGCCAAGGAATACACCGACAGCCAGGGCCGCCGTAAGGTCAAAGGCAACATGGACATCGAGTTGACCGTGGATGCCATGGAGCTTGCGCCGCGCGTGGATCATATCGTGCTTTTCTCTGGCGACGGCGACTTCCGCCCGCTGGTGGAAAGCCTGCAGCGTCAGGGCGTGCGGGTTTCGGTCGTCTCGACCATCCGCAGCCAACCGCCGATGATTGCCGATGAATTGCGCCGTCAGGCCGACAACTTCATCGAGCTTGACGAGCTTCGCGACGTCATTGGCCGGCCGCCACGTGAGCCGCGCCCGATGGAACGTGAAGAAGTGACGATCGAAGCCAAGTAAACTGGCACCCACGTGACAAGTGGCGAACCTGAAAACTGGCCGGGTCAGGCAACTGACCCGGCCTTTTCCTTGCCACCCTCCGGCGATTTCGACGACGGCCTTCTGCAGCGCTGGAGCTAAGCGCTGCTGGTGCCCGCACCGCGCCCGGCTGTGTTCGAGGAATGGACCGCTTGCATCGCCGTGACCGAAATCGACAGCCAGGATGTGGCCTATTTGTCGCCCGAGTTGATCGGCGAAGTCTTCTTGACGCGGACGCATGTCGTCGTGAAAAGCCACACCGTCACCCTGCTGATCCCGATCAGAGCTTTTACCACCCCGACCGAGGCGGTTGCAGTGGCGCACCACATTGCCGATCTGTCCAAGGGCCCCTATTACTTTGACGCCCAAGACTAGACGCGCCCACGCCTTGCCATTAGGTCTGCCGCCATGGATGAACTGACCCTGTACCTCGCCGCTCCGCGCGGCTTCTGCGCCGGTGTGGACCGCGCCATCAAGATCGTCGAGCTTGCCCTGCAAAAATGGGGCGCGCCGGTCTATGTCCGGCACGAGATCGTGCACAACAAATTCGTCGTCGACGCCCTGCGTGCCAAGGGGGCCGTGTTCGTCGAGGAACTGGACGACTGTCCGGTGGACCGCCCGGTGATCTTTTCCGCCCATGGCGTGCCGAAATCCGTGCCCGCCGCGGCCGCCGCCCGCCAGATGATCGCCGTCGACGCCACCTGCCCCCTTGTGACCAAGGTCCACAACGAAGCCGCCCGCCATTCCGAAAACGGGTTGCAGATGGTGATGATCGGCCACGCGGGCCACCCCGAGACGGTGGGCACCATGGGTCAATTGCCGCCGGGCGAGGTGCTGCTGGTCGAAACCGCCGAGGATGTGGGCCGCCTTGCCGTCCGCGATCCGGGCAAGCTCGCCTATATCACCCAGACCACCCTGTCGGTCGATGACACCGCCGGGATCGTGGCCGCCCTTCAGGCCCGCTTTCCCGCCATCACCTCACCGCACAAGGAAGACATCTGCTACGCCACCACCAACCGTCAGGCCGCCGTCAAGGCGATTGCGCCCAAGATCGACGCGCTTCTGGTAATCGGGGCGCCCAACTCCTCCAACTCGCGCCGTCTGGTCGAGGTTGGCCGCTCCTCCGGCTGCGCCTATGCACAGCTGGTGCAGCGGGCGTCTGACATCGACTGGCGCGCGCTGCAGGGGGCGCGGGCGGTCGGTGTGACGGCAGGCGCCTCTGCCCCCGAGGAACTGGTGACAGAGGTCATCGACGCCTTCCGGTCGCGCTATGCCGTGACGGTGGAACTGGTGGAAACCGCGCAGGAAGACGTGGAATTCAAGGTTCCAAAGGTGCTGAGGGAGCCGTCGTGATCCAAATTCCTTCGCAGAAATCTGCAGATCCCTTCGAAAAGATCCGGGTCCGCGGTGGCTGACCTCTACGCCTATACCGACGGCGCCTGTTCAGGCAATCCCGGCCCCGGCGGCTGGGGGGTCTGGATGCTGGCCCGCAACGGCGGCACCGTGGTGAAAGAGCGCAAGCTTTGCGGCGGCGAGGCGCTGACCACCAACAACCGCATGGAACTGATGGCCGCAATTTCCGCGCTCGAAGCGCTAACCCGCGACACCGCCCTGATCATCGTGACCGACAGTGCCTATGTGAAGAACGGCATCACCGAATGGATGCCAAGCTGGAAGCGCAAGAACTGGCGCACGGCGGGCGGCTCGCCCGTCAAGAACATCGACCTGTGGCAACGGCTGGACGCGGCGCAGGCCAAGCACAAGGTCGAATGGCGCTGGATCAAGGGCCACGCCGGTCACGCCGAAAACGAAGAGGCCGACCGGCTGGCCCGCGAAGGCATGGCGCCGTTCAAACCCTGACGGGCCGTTCCTTGGTTGCAACCCGGATTTGCGACGGTATAACTTTCGCCAACCTTGCGCGTGAAAGCTCTTGAATGCCGCAGCCGGACCTCGTCACCTTTGTCGTCATGGCCTACCGGCAGGAAGCCATGGTCCGTGACGCCATCGCGGCGGCCTTTGCCCAGACCCATTCGCCGTTGCAGATTCTGCTGTCGGACGACAATTCGCCCGACGGCACCTTTGGCGTGATGCAGGAAATGGCCGCCGCCTACCATGGCCCCCACACCGTTAAGTTGAACCGCAACCCCACCAATCTGGGGCTGATCGGCCATATCAACCGGGTCTTTGAATTGGCCGAGGGCGCTTTGCTGGTCTACAACGCCGGTGACGATATCTCCGAGCCTGAACGCAGCGCCAAGCTCTTCGCGGAGTTTCAGAATGGTCGCCCGCTGTTGATCCATTCCGATGTGACCGATCTCGACCTGGACGGCCAGATCCTTGCCAAACAGCGCGAACGGCAACGCCACGATCATCTGGAAACCCTGCCAGTCGAGCGCATCGCCCTGACCAAAAACAACTGCATCGGTGCAAGCTGCGCCTGGAGCCCGGATCTGTACCGGCTGTTCGGGCCGATCACCGAAACGGGCGTGTTCGAGGATCGCATCTTCTATTTCCGTGCGCGGCTGGCGGGCAGCGTCGGTTATGTTCCCGAACGGCTGGTGCGCTATCGCCGGGGGGCAGGTCTTTCGTTTGAACGGGGCGAGGGCGAGGCGGAAACCCGCAAGAACTTTGAGATTGACCTCGCAACCTTTCGGCAAAGGCTGAAAGATTGCCAGCACCTCAGGCCAGAGCTTGGCGATGTCATTGCGGCCCTGCAGCGCAAATTGCGCAAACGCGTGGGCCAACTTTCCGATATGGACCAGACAGCTGCCGAGCCGGAAAAGCCGGGCAAAACCAAAGCCGAACGGGAAGAGCGCCGCCTCGCCCGCGAAGCGCGCCAGCGCTGAGTGCGGGCCCGCGTCCGCTGAATTCCGCGCCTCCGCAAGGCGACCGCTGAAAGCCTAGTCCTCCAGCGCCATGCCGGGATCGACCCCGATCCTTTCGCACATCCGCGCCGCGTAGGAGCCCGGCAGCGGCGCATTCTTGCGCCACCACGGCTTGGTCCCGTTGGTGTAAAGGTGCACCGACAGCGTGTTGTCGGTGAAATGGCCCTCCACCCGGCCATAGGGGTCATAGAACACGTCGTTCAGCTGGAACGGCACCGGATACAGGTAATCCGGCGTCAGCGCCTTGTCATAGTCGCCGGTCTGTTGGGCGAACCAGGTGAACGCCTGCGGTCCAAAGGCGGTGCGTTCGGCGTTATAGATGCGGACGGCATGGGGCAGCGAGGTCGGCTGCTTGTCCAGCTTCTTGCGGGTGTTCTTGTTGAACCACGGCGGCGCCTCCGGCAGATTGTCGTAATAATCCAGAAGCTGGCGGATCAACTCGCCCTTCGGCGGGATAAAGACCACCCCGCAGTTCAGGGCGCCCCGCATCCCGTGACCGGCATAGATATTTTGCATTTCGTCCGGGAAAGGTCGTTCGCAAAAGGCATCGCAGTCGATCCAGACGGCATCGGTCGCGGCAATCATCTTGTAGCGGAACACGTTGGAAAGGAAGCTTTCCGAGGTTTGCGCCACGATGTCCCGGTCGATCTTCATGATGTCGGTGGCAGGCTTGACGATCACCCCCTCGGGCACGTTCGACACGGTGTCCGTGCAGTAAAGCGTGGTCGGATGGCCCTGCTGGACATGGGACAAAAGGCACAACTGGTTCAAGTAATGCAGTTTGTCACCGATCCAGAGCGAGGCGACAGGGCGGCGGACGGGTGTCGGCATGGGGAACCTTTTGTTTCGTGTTTGGCAACAGTGAAGAAGGCGCGGCGCGAAGTCGAGATGTCAGTCCGTGTCAGGTGGCAGCACGAAGCCGCGGGCGATGTTGGGGTCGAACCCCAGTCCGGGTTGATAGCCAAGCTCGGCCATAAGCTCTGCTACCGGGCCAAGGCTGTCGTGATGGCACTCAAGCAGACGGCCATACAGGATGACCTGCTCTGGCTGTGAGCCGGGCAATCGGGCGAAAAGGTCAATCAGCCGGTCCGCTGACAGCCGCGGGTCCGCCAGCAGCAAAACCTGCGGGCGCACCTTTTCGGCAAGGGCAATCACCGCATTGGCAGGCTCGTCGCCCAACGGAGTTTGCCACAGCAACAGACGCTCACTGAACGCGCGTTCGTTTTTCGCCATGATGCGCTGCATCGTGGTGCGCAACGACAGGTTTTCTTCGTGCAGGGTCAGCGTCAGATCGGGTCGGACCTTGGCCAGATGCAGCCCCACAAAGCCCACAGCGCTGCCGATCTCCAGCACCGCGGCGGCCTCGGGCAGAACGCCCGGCAGGCGGCGGGCAAGGCCGCGCTCGAATTTGCCAGCTTCGATCATGTTCAGGGCGTGGGATGGAAAGATGCGAAAATCGGCAGGCAGAAGCAGCCCGTGATTCTCGACCCAGTTTCCCGCAAAATCATCCGCCACATCCGGCAGTCCCGGCACATAAGAGCCCATCGGCACGGCCTCGACGGGCGGTTGCGGGCCCCCGTCCTGACGCTCTGCCCTGGCCTTGGCGCCGCGCTGCTTTTCAACCTCGGTCATCAGGGCGGCGATCTTGACCTTGTCGCGGGCCTGCGGTGGTTTGGCGACGATCTGGCCGATCGGCACGCCCGAGGCGGCGCCAAGACCGCGCACCAGTTCGCGGTAGGCATCGGTCGTCTTTATCTCGGCCAGACGGCTTTCGACGCGGTCAAGGGCGGCGAAATGCAACCGGTTCAGGACCGGATCGGACAGCAAGGTATCGATGATATCGTTGCGCCGCGCGGTATAGCGCAGCATGGTATCGTCGCGCACCTCGTTGCGGTCCTGCAACGACCAATAGTCGGAATTATACTTGTCTTTCTTGTTGTTGACGTTACCGCGCAGCTTGCGGATGGCATAACTGTCCACCGATTTGACGGCATAATGGTTCAGTTGCACCCAGTCATAACCGACCGTTCGCGTGATCGAGCGCCAGCCGCGGAATTTGAAGTAATCCTCCATCACCCGGCCCGATCCGGTCAGCCATTTGACCTGATCGGGAAACTCGGTCTTGATGTGACGGGTCTTCATCTTGGGGCGGTGAATTCCCAGTTTCCAATAGTCGGGGTCAAAGGCGAACAGCGTCTTGACCCCCCAGCCCTTGTTCCAGGTCACCGGCGCCGCCATCAGGAATTGCTCGGTCACCGGGGCGCGCGACCAATCGACAACTCCGCCAGAGCCAAAGATACGCCATGTCACCACGATGCCGTTGGCGTCCTGTGCCTTGGTCGCCGACAGCAGATCATCCAGCGTGCCATCGCCATAACGGATCGACAGAAACTCGTCGGCGTCAAACACCATGACCCAATCCGAGTTCTGCACCACCGGCTCGTCCTGCGCATGGTTCAGCGCCGAGGGTTGCGGCTTCAATCCGTCGGGGATCGCATTGCGGCGGTGGTGGGCCAGACCCAGCTCTTCCAGCCTGACCAGCATGTCGTCGGTGCCGTCCGAACAATCGTTCGTATAGACCACCAGATCGCTGAAACCGACCGCCAGATGATGCGCGATCCATTCCACGACATAGGGGCCTTCGTCC
>JANMCI010000025.1:0-1734 GCA_031361245.1 Rhodobacterales bacterium | reverse complement strand
GGTGTGGCCGCCATCGGCCAGAATGACCGGATCGCCCTTCAGCGCCTCGGTCAGCCCGCCACGGTCAAGATCACCGGGGTCAAAGCCGATGAAGACCAGCGCCACCCGCTCACCCTGCCCCTCGACCAGCGCATTGGTGGCCAGCGTGGTCGACAGCGACACCAGCGACACCTGTGCCGCGGCAATCCCCGCCCCGGCCAGCGCCGCATCCACCGCGCGCCCGATCCCAAGGGCCAGATCGCCCCGCGTGGTCAGCGACTTGGCCGAGCCGATGACGGCATCCGCCGCCTCGTCCAGGATCACGGCATCGGTGTAGGTGCCCCCGGTATCGACCCCCAGAAAATATCCCATTGCGCGCCGTCCCTTGTTCGTTGTGCCTGACATAGGGCCACGAGGGACCAAGGTCACGCTCTTACGCGACGTTTCCGGTCAGAGGGCGGCATGAACGCAGGGTTCTGCCGTGTTCTTGACATTGCCCGCCCGGTCGGGGCCTGTGGCGGCCATGGGCAGGGGGCACCTCATGGATCAACTGGTTACCGCATGGATCAACGCCGGTGCTGGGTCGCATCCCTGGCTTGATCCCGTCCTTGTGGCCCTGACCGGGGCAGGGGTGCCGGTCATGGTGGCGCTGGTCGCCCTGCAATGGTTCAGTGGCCCCGACCGGCGCCACATCCGCCATGTCGTCGTGACGGCGGGCCTTGCGTTTCTGTCAGGGCTGGCGCTGAACCAGATCATCCTGCTCGAGGTGCACCGGATCCGGCCCTATGGCGCCGGGATCACCCATCTGATCGTGCCGCCCAGTGCGGACTGGTCGTTCCCGTCGGACCATGCAACCGCGGCTTTCGCGGTGGTGTTTGCCTTTGCCCTGCAGGGCCTGCGGGTCCGGACGGCGGGGTTTCTGGTGCTGGCCGTTCTGATCTGCCTGTCGCGGGTCTATATCGGCACCCATTATGTCAGCGATATTCTGGGCGGCATGGCCACGGCACTGATCGCCACGGTGATCGTCCGGCGGACCTATGTCAAAGACAGCCGACTTGACCGCTTTGTGACCGGCATCCTTTAGGGCACGGCTTCAGCGTTGCCGCCGTCGGTGCGCCGCGGGGATCCTGACCAGAGCGCGGTACTTGGCCACGGTGCGCCGCGCCACTTCCGCGCCATTGCGGCTCAGCATCTCGGCCAGAGCCGCGTCCGACAAGGGGGCGGTCTTGTCCTCGGCGGCCACGGCCCGCGCCAATTGGTCGCGCAGGGCGGCACCGGCAACCTGACCCTCACCCAGACCGCGGCTGAACAGGTTGCGCAGCCACCACGTCCCAAGCGGCGTGTCCACCGACGTACCCGCCACCACCCGGCTGACCGTGCTTTCGTGCAGCTCCAGCGCCGCCGCAACATCGGCCATCGTCATCGGCACCAGCGCCCCCGCCCCGTCAGACAAAGCACGCATCTGGCGCTGCAATATCTCGCGGCCGACCCGCAACAGGGTGGTGTTGCGGGCCTCGACCATGCGCTGCACCGACTTGGCCGCCGCCAGCGCCGCCGCCCCGCCCGCACCTTGATCGACCAGCCGCAAGCCCGGCAGGCTGGAGCGGTTCAGCGTCACTTCCCACTCCCCCGACGCCCCCCGCTGCGCCACCAGATCCGGCTCTCGCAGACGCGGAGCGGCCAACGCGTCGAAATCGGTGCCGGGCTTGGGGTTCATCGCGCGGATCATCCGGAAGCGCTGGGCGATTTCGTCGG
>JANMCI010000538.1:0-14798 GCA_031361245.1 Rhodobacterales bacterium | reverse complement strand
CTCGCCCGGCTTTGCCGAAGGCTTCCGCGCCATGGCCGACGGTGGCTGGATTGGCTTGTCCGCCAACCCGGCGCATGGCGGCATGGGCCTGCCCATCACGCTCAATTCCTGCGTTTCCGAGATGATGTCGTCGGCCTGCCTCGCGCTGCAACTCAACCCCATGCTGACCCAGGGCCAGATCGAGGCGCTGGAACATCACGCCTCCGATCAGCTCAAGGCCATCTATCTGCCCAAGCTGATCTCGGGCGAATGGAGCGGCACGATGAACCTGACCGAGCCGCAGGCAGGCTCCGATGTCGGCGCGCTGAAATCGCGGGCCGAGCCCAACGGCGACGGCAGCTTTGCCGTGACCGGGCAAAAGATCTTCATCACCTGGGGCGACGCCGATTTCATGGCCAATGTCTGCCATCTGGTTCTGGCCCGTCTGCCCGATGCCGAACCGGGGGTGAAGGGCATCTCGCTGTTCATGGTCCCGAAATTCCTGCCCGACGCGGCCGGCAACCCCGGTCCCCGCAACGCGCTGCATGTCGTCAGCCTCGAACACAAGCTCGGCATCCACGGCAGTCCGACCGCCGTCATGCAGTTCGACGGCGCGACCGGCTGGCTGGTGGGTCCGCCGCACAAGGGCATGGCGGCCATGTTCACCATGATGAACAACGCCCGCCTCGGCGTCGGCATTCAGGGCGTGGCGCAGGCCGAAGCCGCGTTCCAGCACGCCCTCGCCTATGCCTGCGACCGCAAACAGGGCCGCACGCCTCATGGTCAGACCGCCATC
Organism: Rhodobacterales bacterium; assembly: GCA_031361245.1. Taxonomy (GTDB): domain Bacteria; phylum Pseudomonadota; class Alphaproteobacteria; order Rhodobacterales; family Rhodobacteraceae; genus Stagnihabitans. The sequence continues at coordinate 14,023 of JANMCI010000538.1, read as the reverse complement.
ATCGACCACGCCGATGTGCGCCGGATGCTGGCCGAGATGAAGGCCGAGACCTATGCCGCCCGCGCCATCGCGCTGGCCTGTGCCGTCGCCATTGACATGGGGCGCGCCACCGGCGATGCAGCACACCTTGCCCGCGCCGCTCTGCTGACCCCGATTGCCAAGGCTTACGGCACCGACACCGGCCACCGTGTCACTCATCTTGGCGTGCAGGTCCACGGCGGCATGGGCTTCATCGAGGACACCGGCGCTGCCCAGTTCGCCCGCGACGTCCGCATTACCCAGATTTACGAGGGCACCAACGGCATTCAGGCCATGGATCTGGTCGGTCGCAAGATGATGGACGGCGGCGAAGCCGCCTTTCGCCTGTTCGACGAAATGGAAGACACCGCCGAAGCTGCCCGGACCCGCCTGCCCGACCTCGCCACCCCGGTCTGGAACGCGACCGAGGCGCTGCGCGAGGCCACCGAAACCTTGCTGGCACAAGAAATGAACGACCGCTTTGCCGGTTCGGTGCCTTATCTCGCCGCCTTCGCCCGGGTGCTGGGCAGCCACTATCACCTCACATCCGCGATGGCCGATGCCGGACGAGAAGCGCTTGCCCGCTTTGCCATCCGCCGCCTTCTGCCGGAACATGCTGCCATGCTGGCTCAGGCACGCGAAGGGGCGGCGGGACTTTATGCCTTGACGCCGGAAGCGCTGGCACTTTGACAAAACCCGGCACCTCAACCCTGCGCTTCCCCTTCCCCCTCCCGCCAGGCCCGTGCGAAGCGATCGAGGTCGCTCCCGGCATCCGCTGGTTGCGCCTGCCCCTGCCGATGGCGCTTGACCACGTCAATTGCTATGCGCTCGAGGACGAGGCGGGCTGGACCCTTGTCGACTGTGGCATGTCCAGCCGCCATTCCAAGGCGCTCTGGCAGGCGCTGCTGGCCGATCCGTTGGGCGGCAAACCGGTGACCCGCCTGATCGTGACCCATCATCACCCCGACCATATCGGTCTGGCCGGCTGGTTTCAGGGTCAGGGCGTTGAACTCTTGACCACCCGCACCGCCTGGCTCTATGCCCGAATGCTGACGCTTGACGAACAAAGCCTGCCGTCGCCCCAATCCCTTCTGTTCTATCAACGTGCCGGGCTGGATGCCGAACAACGCAAGGTCAAGGCGGCCGAACGTCCTTTCAATTTCTCCGACGTCGTATCCCCCCTGCCGGCAGGCTTCACCCGGATCAGCGAAGGGGATGTGATCACGGCCGCAGGTCGCCGCTGGCTCGTCCGCCTGGGTCAGGGCCACGCGCCCGACCATGCCATGCTGTGGAGCCTTGACGACAATCTCATCCTTGCCGGGGATCAGCTCCTGCCCACCATTTCGGCCAATATCGGTGTGTACCCGACCGAGCCCGGGGATGATCCGCTCACGGCCTGGCTCGACAGCACCCGCGCCTTGATGCCCCACGCCCATGACGACCATTTCGTCCTGCCCGGCCACAAGCTGCCCTATCTCGGCCTGCCCTTCCGTCTGGCCGAAATGGTGGCCGATCACGAGGCGGCGCTCGACCGGCTGTGGACCCACCTTGCCACGCCGCGACCCGCCAAGGATTGCTTTCCCGTCCTCTTCAAGCGCCCGGTGGGTCCGGAAACCTTTGGCATGGCCCTGTGTGAATCCATGGCCCATCTGAATTGCCTCTTGCAGCGCGGCCTCGTTTCGCGCGACCTTTCTGCCGATGGGGCGTGGCTGTGGCGCGCCGTTTGAGGGAACGCTGATGGCTGCAAAACCGAAACCCCCGGCAAAATCCGCAACAGGCGGGGCCAAACCGGCAACCGTGGCGACCAAGCCCGCAAAGCATGCCAGACGGGCCAAGCCCAAATCCCCGGCCGAATGGGCCTACGACCGCATCGTCCTTTATATCCGCGCGTTCGAAAAGGAACTGGACGCCGACCAAGAGGTTGCCATCGGTTTTGCGGGGTCCGAAGCCGGCATCCTCAGAATCGAAGGTCTGGGCTTCTTTGACCCGGACATCCTGACCTTTTACGGCACCGATGACGACGGCCTGAAGAACCAGCTTATCCAGCACGTCAGTCAGCTGTCGGTCATGCTGCAGGCCCGCCCCAAGGCCGACCCCAACGATGCACCCCGCCGGATCGGCTTCAATCTCAACTCGGGGTGGAGCGGCGGCGAATCCGGCGATGGCTCGGTCTGACGGCAGATCGCTGCGCAAGGGGCATCAAATCCCGGGGCCGGAATCCCGCCCCTCGCATCATCCCGGCCTTCGACCGACCCGTGCAGCCGGATCTGTCCCAAAGGCCACCTGAATATCGCCATGCCCCTGAAAAGCAACACCAAACCGCCATGTCAATCGCGTGGGCTTCTGTTCCATTCTTCGCCAATACCCCCCGTGACACCGCCATCTCTTTGGGGTAAATGCAGTGCAACGCTTCAACAAGGGACCGACATCATGGCCGAACTCAAGCCGGGCAGCATGGCCGAACACAAGCCGGGCACCATGGACATCCGCTCGCACGAAAAGACTTTCGCAGCCTTCATCCGCATGGTCATTTGGGGTGGCATGATCTCCATCGCCATCCTGATCATCATGGCCCTTGCCGACGCCTGACCCAAAGCAGGCCGCACCCCGCGGCTAAGGAAGACAAGATGTTTCGCATATTGCCCGCCCTTCGTGTTCTGGCGAGCCTTCTGGCTCTTTTCGTCCTGACCGCCTGCACGGCCGATCACAAATGGGCAAGCGACGCCGACGTGGCGCGCGCCCATTACGTCGACCCCAACCGACCCTCGATCACGCTCTTCACCTCGATCAACACCCGCACCAAGTCCGGTGCACATGCCGGTCTGATGATCAATGCCGACGAGCGTGTGCTCTTTGATCCCGCCGGCTCCTGGGCCCACCCCACCGCACCCGAGCGCGAGGACCTGATCTACGGCATGACCCCGACCATGCTCAGCTTCTACGTCGATTATCAGGGCACGGCGCCATTCCAGGTGGTCCAGCAGACGATATTCGTCACGCCCGAAGTCGCCATGCAGGTGAAACGGGCCGCCATCGCCTATGGATCGGCCGATAAAGCCACCTGCACCAAGGCCATTGGCGCCGTCCTTCAAGGCGTCCCCGGTTTCGAGGGCCTGCCGACGACGTGGTATCCCAAGGCGATGATGCGCGGTTTCGCCAAATTGCCGGGGGTTCAAACCCAGACCGTGACTTCCACCGACGGGTCCCTGCGCCGCATGTTGCCCGGCTCCCCCCTTGGCGCCCTGCCCAATTCGTAGGGTGGGGATCCTCCCCACCTCGCCGCAAGCGTTGACCCGGGCCCTTCCATGAGGATTTTCGGCATCATCCTCGCAGGCGGGCAGGCCAGCCGCATGGGCGGTGCCGACAAGGCCCTGGTCCCGCTTGGCCACGAAAGCCTGCTCTCTCATGTCCTCGCCCGCTTTGAACCCCAGGTCGAGGCTCTGGCCATTTCCGCCAACGGCGATCCGGCCCGCTTTGCCGGCTTTGGCCTGCCCGTGCTGGCCGATGCCGGCTCGCACGGACCGCTGTCCGGCATCCTGTCGGCGCTGAACTGGGCCGGGCCGCGGGGCGCCACCGCCGTCGTCTCGGTTCCGGTCGATGGCCCCTTTCTGCCACCCGACCTCGTGCCCCGGCTCTGCCTCGCGGCCGCGCCTTCCGGCCCCGCCCTCGCGGCCAGTCCCAATGGCTGGCACCCGACCTATGGCCTGTGGCCCGTCGCCCTCGCGCCCGCCCTCGCGGCCTTCCTTGCCTCAGGCGCCAAGGCCCGCATCCGCGACTTCGCCATTGCCCATGGTGCCCGTATCGCCGGCTTTCCCGACGACATCGCCTTCGCCAATGCCAACACGCCGGATGACATCGCCAGCTTTGCCGCCCTGCTCAGAGGGACAGCATGAAGGTCTATGGCATCATCGGCTGGAAGAACTCCGGCAAGACCAGTCTGATGGAGCGGCTCGTGGCCTCGATTACCGCCAAGGGTCTGACGGTCTCGACGGTCAAGCATGTCCATCACGACGTCGATCTTGACCACCCCGGCAAAGACACCCACCGCCACCGCGTCGCCGGCGCGTCCGAGGTCGTGCTCGCCTCGGCCCACCGCTTTGCCTTGATGCGCGAGCACCGCGGCCCCGAACCCGCGCTCAGCGACATCCTGTCCCGCCTCGCTCCGGTCGATCTGGTGCTGGTCGAAGGCTACAAGCGCGACAGTCATCCCAAGATCGAAGTGTTCCGCGCCGAGGCCGGCCACGACCTGATCCAGCCCACCGACCCCTTCACCCGCGCCGTTGCCACCGACGCGGCCCTTGCCCCGTTGTCCGTGCCCATTCTGGACCTGAACGACACCGAGGCCATCGCCCGTTTCATCGTGCACGAGGCGGGCCTTCTGCCAACCTCTCCCTTTGATACCGTGGCCGTGGTCGACTGGTCCGCTGCGGCCAGCGCCAGCCCCGCCCGGCCCAGCAAGGATGCGATCTGGATCGGCATTGCCCGCCGCGGGCAGGTCGCAACCAGCTATCACCGCACCCGCCACGATGCCGAAACCTTTCTGACCGACCTTCTGGACACCGAAGCCGCTTCCGGTCGCCGCGTGCTGTTGGGGTTTGACTTTCCCATGGGATACCCCGCCGGATTTGCCGCCCGCCTGACCGGGCAGCCGCAGGCCAGCGCCGTTTGGGAGTGGTTGAACCGCCACATCACCGACCGCCCCGACAACGCCAACAACCGTTTTGCCGTGGCCGATCAGATCAACGCGCTTTTCCACGCGGCCGGCCCGTTCTGGGGCCGCCCTGCCAGTGCCGCCCACGCCCATCTGTCGCCGACCAAGCCCGCCGACTGCGCAGCCCTTGGCCTGTCCGAACGTCGCCATGTCGAGACACTCGTGCCACGGGCGCAGCCGGTCTGGAAGCTTTACACGACCGGATCGGTCGGCTCTCAGGCGCTGATGGGCCTGCCACTGATCCACCGCCTGTCCCGTCGCCCCGGCGCCCGGGTCTGGCCCTTCGACCCAGCGACCGGCCCGCTGGTGCTGGCGGAAGTCTATCCCTCGCTTCTGGCCCGCGCCGTTGCCGCCGACCCCGCCCCGATCAAGGACGAGGCTCAGGTGCGCCTTCTTGCCAAGGCGCTCTGGACCCTGTCGCAAAGCGGCGGTCTTGCGGCCCTGTTCGCAACCCCGCCTCAGGCTGCGGAAGAGGGGTGGATACTGGGTGCCGGCCATGGTGCGGCTCTTGAAGGGGCGCTTTCATGAACGATGTCACCCTGCAGTTTGGCCTGCCGGACCGACTTCGCGCCGATGCGGCCCGGCTCTACTGGCAGGCGTTCGGCAGCAAGCTCGGCGCGGTGATGGGCCCCGAGCCGCGAGCCCTTCGGTTCTTGATGCGCGTAATCCGCGCCGATCAGGTGATCACCGCCCTTGGCCCGGATGGCGCGCTGCTTGGCATTGCCGGATTCAAGACGCCGCGTGGCGGCTTTGCCTCGGGACAGGCAGACGACCTGCGCGCCATCTATGGCGCCTTTGGGGCCTGGTGGCGCAAGGCCCTGTTGGGGCGATTGTCGGACGAAGTCGACAATCGGCGCTTCCTGCTGGACGGTCTGTGTGTCGATGAGCCGGCACAGGGTCAGGGTCTGGGCACATCGCTTTTGAACGCCATCTGCACCGAAGCCCGCTTGCGGGAGTTCTCAGCGGTGCGCCTGGATGTCATCGCCACCAACACGCGGGCCATCGCCCTGTACCGCCGTCTGGGATTCGAGGTTGTCGGCTGTCAGGACATCGGCCTTCTGCGCTTTGTGTTCGGCTTTTCCTCGGCGCTGACCATGGTGCGCCAGCTTTAGAGCGGTTCTGGGCGGCGCGTCAGTCGAACGTGCCGGTGACCCGACCAAACAGCATGAAGGCCCGTGCCGTGCGGGTTTCGGCCATATCGCCCAGTTCCTCGTCCGACGCATTGGGCTCGAACGCCGCAAAGGTCTTGTCAAAGGTCCGCAGAAAGTGGTGCCCGGCATCGCGGAACACCGCATCCTCCCGCATCCTGCTTGCCGTCAGCGCCAGCGACGATCGGTCGCGGATGCCGCCCAAAGCCGCAATCGTCCGCCCCCGCTCGCCCGCCGCAAACCGCCGCCAAAGCTCGGACCGCGCCCGATCAGGCTTGAGGTCATCCATATAGATGCCCTCCTGGCTCAGCAGCGTCAGCACATCCTGTGCCGCGCGGATCAGCTTGGCCGTGGTGCGGTCCTCCAGCGCCAGCCGCAGGGCGCGAAAGCCGTCCTTGTCATCGGGGCTTTCGGGAAACTGCAGCGCCTTGATGAAATCGGTCACCGACAGCGGTGAGCGCATGTCCTCGGCCGGTGTGCCCAGTGCCAGACCCGGCTGTTCCTCGGACGGCGGAGCCGGTCGCGGGGTCACAAGCGCCGCCTTGCGGTCCGCCGAGGCTTGTATCAACCCGCTGTCGCGCCTTGTCTGAAACGTCGCCAGCACCGCTTCGGTATGCCGGGCCGAAGCTGCGAGTTCATCAAGCTTGCGCTCGACCGACGGCTTGACCGCCGCCTGCGCCGCCGCCGACTGCTGGCCCTGCACATAGGCCGCTCGCATCGCCTCGACCGTCGCGTGCAACCGCGCCGCCTCGCCCCTGAGTGACTGGACCGACCGCATCGTGAACACCACCGCCCAGATCACCGCCAGCGGCAGGAACACGATCAACAGGGTCAGCACCAACCCCAGTGACCTCGCAACCGAAGGTGCCTCCCATACATAGGCAATCACGGCCAAGACCCAGACGGCGCTCAGCCCGCTTGCCACCCAGAGCATGACGGTCAAGACGCTCGAACCGGATTGCAGCGTGCGGTCCGGCACCGGCGGTGGGTCCGTAGGTCTGGTCATGGTGATTTCCGCAATTTCCGAGGTTTAGTTGATTTCGCGGCTCAGATATAGCGAATGCTCAGGACTTCATAGCTCTTCTGCCCGCCCGGTGTCTTCACCTCGACCGAATCGCCCTCGTCCTTGCCGATCAGCGCCCGCGCCAACGGTGAGCGGATGTTCAGCTTGCCGCTTTCGATATCGGCCTCCGGTTCCCCGACGATCTGATAGGTTCTCTCGTCGCCCGAATCCTCGTCGGCCAGAACCACTGTCGCTCCGAACTTGACCGAGCCCGAGAATTTGGTCGGGTCTATCACATCGGCCAGCGAGACCAGCGCCTCAAGCTCCTTGATCCGGCCCTCGATGAAGCTCTGCTTCTCGCGCGCGGCGTGATATTCCGCGTTTTCCGACAGATCGCCATGCTCGCGCGCCTCGGCAATCGCCCGGATGACGGCAGGACGTTCCACCGACTTCAAAAGCTTCAACTCTTCGTCCAGGGCGACAAACCCTCCGCGGGTCATCGGTATCTTGTCCATCAATTCACTCGTGCCCCGTGTCTGCTGCTCAGGTAAATTCGCATTAAAGAACAAGGTCACGGACCGATCTGGACCATGACCTTGCACCTTTTCGTCCCTCTAAAGAGCGTCAAGAGAAACGGAATGCAAGAGGGAAGGCGCGAATTACCGCTGTTCTGTCGCTGACGCACCGGAATTCCGCGCCCCAATTGACCAGACATCGCCCATCGGGCATGAGATAGCCCATGCCCGGAGGATGAGATGAGCCCAGAAATTACCCGCGACGAAATGGAATATGACGTGGTCATCGTCGGGGCCGGCCCTGCTGGCCTGTCGGCGGCCATCCGCCTGAAACAGCTTGACCCCGACCGCTCGGTCGTGGTGCTGGAAAAGGGGTCCGAAGTTGGGGCTCACATCCTTTCCGGGGCGGTTCTGGACCCCGCGGGACTGGATGCGCTGTTGCCCGACTGGCGCAGCATGGGTGCGCCGATCAAGACCGAGGTGAAGGAGGACAATTTCTACATCCTCGGCCCCGCCGGCCAGATCCGCATCCCCAACTGGCCGATGCCGCCCCTGATGTCGAATCACGGCAACTACATCGTTTCGATGGCCAATGTCTGCCGCTGGATGGCACAGGTCGCCGAGGGTCTTGGCGTCGAGATTTTCCCCGGCATGTCCTGCTCCGAGCTTGTCTATGGCCCCGCCGGCGAAGTGCGTGGCGTTGTCGCTGGTGAATTCGGCAAGAACCCCGACGGCACGCCCGGCCCGTCCTATGAACCCGGCATGGTGCTGGCGGGCAAGTATGTCTTCCTCTCCGAAGGGGTGCGCGGCTCGCTCGCCAAAGAGGTCATGGCCAAGTACCACCTGTCGGCCGGCAAGAGCCCGCAGAAATTCGGGCTGGGGATGAAAGAGATCTGGCAGATCGACCCCGCCAAGCATCATGAAGGCCGCGTCACCCACACGATGGGCTGGCCGCTTGGATCGAACGCCGGGGGCGGCAGCTTCATCTATCACCTCGAGGACAATCAGGTCTATGTCGGCTTCGTGGTCCACCTGAACTACGAAAACCCCCATCTTTACCCCTACATGGAATTCCAGCGCTTCAAGCATCACCCGATGGTGGCCGAGCTTCTCAAGGGCGGCAAACGCGTGGCCTACGGTGCCCGTGCCATTTCCGAAGGCGGCTGGCAGTCAATCCCCAAGATGACCGCCCCCGGCGTGGCCCTGCTGGGCTGCACCGCCGGCCTCGTCAACGTGCCGCGCATCAAGGGCAACCACAACGCCATGCTGTCGGGCAAAGCGGCTGCCGAGGCTGCCCACGCCGCCATCACCGCCGGCCGCCGCGGTGACGATCTGACGGCGTATGAGGCCGAGGTCCGCGAAGGCGCCATCGGCCATGATCTGAAAAAGGTCCGCAACGTCAAGCCGATGTGGTCGAACTGGGGCCTTGTTGCCTCGCTTCTGGGCGGTGGTCTCGACATGTGGACCAATACGCTGTTCGGCGCCTCGCTGTTCGGAACGCTCAGGCACCGCAAGTCCGACGCGGCCGCCACCGGCCTTGCGGCCAAGTTCAAACCCATCGACTATCCCAAACCCGATGGCGTACTCAGCTTTGACCGGCTGACCAACCTCGCCTATTCGGCAACCAACCATGATCCTGACCAGCCGGCGCATCTGAAGCTGATCGACCCCAGCATCCCGATCGGCGTAAACCTGCCGCTCTATGCCGAGCCCGCACAACGCTATTGCCCGGCCGGGGTCTATGAGGTAATCGCCGAAGCCGACCGGGAACCGCGTTTCCAGATCAACTTCCAGAACTGCGTCCACTGCAAGACCTGCGACATCAAGGATCCCTCGCAGAACATCACCTGGACCACCCCACAGGGTGGTGGCGGCCCGAACTATCCCAACATGTGACGGCCCGAAAGAACTGCTCCGACGATGGCCTTTTGCGGTCAAATCGGTCAGTGCCGCATAGCCTTTGACTGCCCTTGCCCGCCATCCCAAGTCAGGTCTTCAGGAGCCGTACATGCCTCTACCCGCGTCCCGTCTGTCCGCCATCCTCCTTTGCACTGCCCTTTCCTGTCTCTCGCCCCTCGCCGCCGTGGCCGATGCCTCGCTTTCCGGCGCAAATCAGGCCGGCGCCTATCTTGCCGCCCGTCAGGCCGCCATCGTCCATGACTTTGCGGCTGCGGCACTCTGGCACGACAAGGCGCTAGAGACCGATCCGGCCAACATTTCCCTGCTCGAAGGGGCGGTCACCTCTCATCTGGCCCTTGGCGACATCGCCGGGGCAGCGGCCAAGGGTCAGGCCCTCCTGAAATCCGGTTCCCGCAGCCAGATCGGCTATTTTGCCGTTCTTGCCCGCGACATCAGTGCCGCGGACTACGCCAAGATCCTCACGGATCAGGCCGCCGGGCAATCGATCGGTGATCTTGTCGACAAGTTGATCGTCGCTTGGGCCAATGTCGGTCTGGGCAAGATGGCGCAGGCGCAGGCCGATTTCGACGCCATCATCAAGACCCCCGGCACCGGCGCTTTCGGCACCTACCACAAGGCTCTCGCCCTCGCCTCGTCGGGCGATTACGAAGGAGCTGACCGCCTGTTGTCCGGCCCCGAGGCGGGTGGCGTGATGCAATTGCGCCGCGCCGTGCTGGCCCGCGCCCAGATCCTCAGCCAGCTGGAGCGTAATCCCGAGGCCATTGCCCTGATCGACAGCACCTTTGGCGACCACCCGGATCCCGGCATGGCCGACCTTCGCCGCCGTTTGGCGGCGGGCGAGCCTGTGGCCTTCGATGCCGTGCGCACTGCGACCGATGGCATGGCCGAGGTCCTCTTCACCCTCGCCACGGCGCTCAATCAGGATGCCGACCAGACCTTTGTCCTGCTTTACGCCCGCACCGCTGCGGCCTTGCGCCCCGATCACGTCGACGCCCTCCTGATGAGCGCCGGCATCCTCGAAGGGCTGCAGCAATACGATCTGGCGAGCGATGTCTTCGCCCTTGTCCCGGCCAGCGACCCCGCCGTTGTCTCGGCCCGCATCGGTCAGGCCAACGCCGCCGTCCGGGCCGGCCGCACCGCGCAGTCCGTGGCGCTGCTGCAGACCCTCGCCGTTGAAAAGCCCAAGGATGAAGCGGTGCAGACCGCCCTTGGCGACGCGCTCCGCCGTCAGGACAACTGCGCGCAGGCCATCACGGCCTACACCGCCGCCATCACCATCGTCGCCGCTCCCGCGCCCGGCAACTGGCCGATCTACTACAAGCGCGCCGGCTGCTACGTCGCCCTCGATGACTGGACCAAGGCCGAGGCCGACTTCCGCTTTGCCCTTGATCTTGCCCCGAACGAGCCGCGCCTGCTGAACGAGCTTGGCTATTCCTGGGTTGACCGTGGCGTCAACCTTGATCCGGCCCTCGAGATGATCCAGCGCGCCGTAGCGGCGTCCCCGGACACCGGCTACATCGTCGACAGCCTTGCCTGGGCCTATTACCGCCTTGGCCGGTATGAGGATGCCGTAGCACCCCAGGAAAAGGCGTCGCAGCTGATGCCGGTCGATCCGATCGTCACCGACCACCTTGGCGACATCTATTGGCAGGTCGGCCGCAAGCGCGAGGCAAAGTTCCAATGGCGCCGCGCCCTGTCCTTTGACCCCGACGACGAGGAGCAGGCCCGCATCCAGCGCAAGCTCTCCGTCGGCCTCGATCAGGTCCTGGCCGACGAAAAAGCCGCCGGAACCAATGACAATTGAGGCGTTTGCTCCGGCAAAGGTCAATCTGACGCTGCATCTGACCGGGTTACGGGCGGACGGCTATCATCTGCTGGACAGTCTGGTGGTCTTTGCCGATGTCGGTGACCACCTGACCGCTTCCCCGGCCCCGGTCCTGAGCCTGACCGTCGGCGGCCCCAAAGCGGCGGGTGTGCCGACGGGCGACAGCAACGTCGCGCTCAGGGCGGCACAGCTCTTGCGAACCCTGCGCGGGGTTTCGACCGGCGCCGCCCTCCATCTCGACAAACACCTGCCCCACGGCGGAGGCGTCGGCGGCGGCTCGTCAGACGCCGCCGCCACGATCCGCCTACTGGCCCGCCTGTGGGACGTGCCCCCCCTGACCTGCGCCGAGGCCCTTCCCCTTGGTGCCGACATCCCGGTCTGCCTGATGGCCCCTGCGCCGATGCGCATGCAAGGCATCGGCGAGGTCGTGACCCCCACCCAAGCCCTGCCGCCGGGCTGGCTTGTGCTGGTCAATCCCGGCATCCATGTGCCGACGGCCGCCGTCTTCAAGAAACATGATGCGCTCTATGGATCCAGCCCGCCAGTCCGTGAACCCATTGGCGCCTTCGGCCAGCCGTTCAGCTCACAGGATTTCGGTGTCCGGATGCTGCAACAGGGCAACGACCTGACAAAGGTCGTGGCCGAAGCCGACTTTGCCCCGATTATCCCGACGATCCTGCAGCGCCTGCGCGCCAGCCAAGGCTGCCTCGCGTCCGGGATGTCAGGCTCGGGCAGCACCTGCTGGGCGTGGTTTGACCAGCGGGCGGGTGCCCGGAGCGCCGCTGACAGCTTTGCCGATCACCCCGATTGGTGGGTCGCCGTTGCCCGCGTCCTTGGCCCACAAGATCAGCTGATCCGCGACACCACATAGTCCGCAAGGTCCGCCAGCACGTCGCGCAGCGCATGTGGCGGCACGTGGTCCAGCGCCAGCCGCGCCCGTTCTGCCCAGTCCAGCGCCACGTCCCGCGCGGCCCGCATGGCGCCGTGGCGCTCCATCAACGCCATCGCATGGGCCAGATCACCGTCGCCCTGCTGACCCTTTTCGATCACCCGCACCCAGAAGGCGCGCTCTTCGGCTGTGGCACGCGCCACCGCCTTGATCACCGGCAGCGTCACCTTGCGCTCGCGGAAATCGTCGCCGGTGTTCTTGCCGATCACCGCCGACGAACCCCCGTAATCCAACAGATCATCCGCGATCTGGAATGCGATCCCCAAGGCATCGCCGTAGGCATGCAGCGCCCGGGTCACCGCCTCGGGCGCGCCGGCGATCACCCCGCCCGCCTCGGCCGCCGCCGCGAACAGCGCCGCCGTCTTGCCCCGCACCACCTGCAGATAGACCGCCTCGTCCGTCGCCAGATCCTGCGCCGCCGTCAGTTGCAGCACCTCGCCCTCCGCGATGGTGGCCGAGGCATTGGCCAGAATGTCCAGAACCCGCAGCGAGCCGGTCTCGACCATCAACTGGAAACTGCGGGAAAACAGGTAGTCTCCGACCAGCACCGAGGACTTGTTGTCCCAAAGCAGGTTCGCCGTTGGCCGCCCCCGCCGCCGGCTGCTTTCGTCGACCACATCGTCATGCAGCAGCGTGGCGGTGTGGATGAACTCCACCGTCGCCGCCAGATGGACATGATAAGGCCCGCCATAGCCACAGATCCGCGCCGCCGCCAGCGTCAGCATCGGGCGCAGCCGCTTGCCCCCCGCCTCGACCAGATGCGCCGTCACTTCCGGAATGCGCGGCGCGTGCTCGCTGGCCATCCTCCGGCGGATCAGCGCGTTGACCGCCGCCATATCCCCCGCCAAGGCTTCAGCCAGCACATCCTGCGGCTTTTGGCCCGCTTCCAATCCGTCCATTCCCCGCCTGCCCTCGACATGACCCAATCCGGCCCCTAAACCGGACTCATGAAACTCTTGCTGCGCACGACCGACCCGACCCTTATCGCTTTCGCTCAGGCCCTTCTCGAAGGCGAGGGTATAACGGCGTTTGAGATGGACGTCCACACAAGCGTCCTTCAAGGCTCGACTTTCATGTTGCCGCGCCGCCTCATGGTGGCCGACCGGGACCACTTTCTGGCCCGTGCCGCGCTGATCGACAACGACTTTCCGCCCCACGCCTGCCCGCCATGACCTTTGCCGACGCAGACATCAGCCGGGACGCCTTTCTGTCCGGCCGCCTTCAGCTGTGGCAGCCGCTCAAAGGCTACCGCGCCGCGACCGACCCCGTCCTTCTCGCCGCCGCCTGCCCGGCCCGGCCCGGCGACACCGTGCTGGATCTTGGCTGCGGCGCCGGCGCGGCCGCCCTTTGCCTTGCCACCCGCGTGCCGGACCTGCGCCTCTTCGGGCTGGAGCTGCAAGAGCCCTACGCCGCCCTCGCCCGCCGCAATGGCACCGAGAACGGCATCCCGTTCCACGTCGAGACCGGCGATCTGACCGCCATGCCCGCGGCGCTGAAACTGGGTTTTGACCATGTCATCGCCAACCCGCCCTATTACCCGCGGTCAGGCTCGCCCTCTCCCACGGCGGGCCGCGACACCGCGCTGCGGGCCGAAACCCCGGTCGCCGCATGGGTGCAGGCCGCCTCCCGCCGCCTCAAACCCGGTGGCTGGCTGACCCTGATCGCCGGAGCCGACAGCCTGCCCGACATCCTGACGGCCCTTGCCCCCGGCCTCGGCTCGGCCTCCGTCCTGCCGCTCGCCCCCCGCGACGGTCGTCCGGCGCTGCGCCTCCTTTTGCGCGCCCGCAAGACCGGTCGCGCTGCCTTCCGCCTTCTGGCACCCTTTGTCCTTCATTCGGGTCCCGCCCATGACGGCGACCGCGAATCCTATACGCCACGCGCGCAGGCCGTCCTGCGCCAAGCCGCCGACCTTTCAGCCGAGTTCCGCTGACCTG
>JANMCI010000497.1:0-2027 GCA_031361245.1 Rhodobacterales bacterium | reverse complement strand
GCGACGCAGCCCTGAACCGTCTTGACCACCCGTGCCCCCTGACGGGGGATATCCTCCAGCGCGCCGATATCCACCCACATCATTCCGCAGCCTCCAGCGTCAGGTCGGCCAAAGCGGCCCAGTTTGCCCGTTCCTTGGGTGCCGCATGTTCGGCCCAAGGGTCGGTTTGGTAGATCGACTGGCTGAGCATGAAGCGGTCATAAAGCGCGCGGCGGTTGGTCGGATCGGCGATCTGGTCCTGACACCAGCCCAAGCCCACCTTGGCCACCCACTTGTAGATGCGGTGCAGGTAACGGGCGTTTTCGCGGTACAGCTGGACAAAGGCCGCCACCGTTTCCATCACCTCGGCTTCGGTTGTGACCTTGCACAAAGGTTCGGTTTCCTTGACGTCCATCCCGGCAGCCCCCGCGACCGAGATTTCATAGCCGCTGTCCACACAGACGATGCCGACATCCTTGCACGTCGCCTCGGCGCAGTTGCGCGGACAACCCGAGACGCCAAGCTTGACCTTGGCAGGCGTCCAAGACCCCCAAAGCAGCTTTTCCAGCATGATCCCCAGACCCGTCGAATCCTGCGTGCCAAAGCGGCAAAACTCGGTCCCGACACAGGTTTTCACGGTGCGCAGGCCCTTGGAATACGCGTGACCCGACACCATGCCCGCGTCGTTCAGATCGGCCCAGATCGACGGCAGATCCTCCTTGCGCACGCCAAGCAAGTCGATCCGTTGGCCACCGGTGACCTTGACCATCGGCACGTTGTAGCGGTCCGCCGCGTCGGCAATGGCCCGCAGTTCGGCCGGGGTCGTGACGCCGCCCCACATGCGCGGCACGACGGAATAAGTGCCATCCTTCTGGATGTTGGCGTGGTTGCGTTCGTTGACAAAGCGGGACTGGCGGTCGTCCTTGTAGTCGAGGGGCCAGTCGGCAATCAGGTAGTAATTCAGCGCCGGCCGGCACGAGGCGCAGCCTCCGACCGAACGCCACCCCAGTTCCTGCATCACGGCGGGAATGGATTTCAGCCCGCCCGCCTTGATCAGCCGCCGCACATCCTCATGGGTGTGATCCGTGCATTTGCACATCGGCGGGTTGGAGTTCGCGGTAAAGGCATCGCCAAGGGTCAGCGCCATGACCTGCTCCACCAGCCCGGTGCAGGTCCCGCAACTGCTGGATGCCTTGGTGCCGGCCCGCACCGCGTCGAGTGTCACCGCACCGCCTTGAATGGCGGTGATGATCTTGCCTTTGCAGACGCCGTTGCAACCACAGATTTCCGCATCAAGCGGCAAGGCTGCAACGGCTGCCAGAGGGTCCGATTGGGCACCTCCCTGAAAGGCCGGGCCAAAGATCAGCGTATCGCGCATCGGAGTGACGTCAGTGCCGTCCTTGACCATCGAAAAGAACCACGCTCCGTCGGCGGTGTCGCCATACATGACAGCGCCCACCAGACGGTCGCCCTCCAGCACCAGCCGCTTGTAGATGCCGCGCCCCGGATCGCGGAACACGACATCCTCGCGCCCCGGCCCGTCGGCAAAGTCTCCGGCCGAGAACAGATCAACCCCCGTCACCTTCAGCTTGGTGGCCGTTTGCACCGGGCGGAAATCAGCGGCCTGACCCGCCAATATGGCTGCCAGAACCTTGGCTTGGTCGTAAAGCGGCGCCACTAGGCCGAACAACTGCTTGTTGTGTTCGACGCACTCGCCCAGCGCAAAGATGGCGGGGTCGGACGTCGTCATCTGATCATCCACGGTCACTCCGCGGCCGACGTCGAGATGTGCGTCATTGGCAAGGCGGACTTCGGGACGGATGCCGACGGCCATGCAGACCAGATCGGCGGGATAAACCGTGCCGTCATCCAGCAGCACGGCCTCCACCCGGTCGGTGCCCAGAATGGCCTTGGTCGCCCCCTTGCAATGAACCTTGATGCCGCGGCGTACGAGGTCCTTTTGCAGGAGATATCCGGCGGAGGGGTCCAGTTGCCGCTCCATCAAATGTCCCATGATGTGAATGACCACAACCTCGGCCCCGCGCGCG
>JANMCI010000440.1:0-6816 GCA_031361245.1 Rhodobacterales bacterium | reverse complement strand
TGAGCGGTTTGACCAGCCTCAAGGACTTTGAGTCGGGTCGGACGCAGTATAACGCCAGCGTGCAGCGGGCGGTGGACATCGGCGACACGGTCAGGCGGATCGACGGCAGCGAAGTGCCGATCCTGACGCCGTGGTTGAAGGGCAAGGTCAAAGTGTAACCCCGTGTTTGGAGGGCTTGAAGATGACAGCTGAAGGCAATTCGGAAGGCGGCTGGCCGGGTGGCTGGCTGGTTGCAGTCGTGGCGGGCGTCATCGCGGCCATTCTCGCGCGATGGCTGAGCGAGGTCGGCATTGCGGCGGCGGTCCTGATCGGGATCTTTGTGTTTCTGGTGTTCGGCGTGCTTTTGGGCATGTTCTGGGCTGCTCCGGCCACGGGGGAGAGCACGGGCCATGATGCGGGTCACGGCGCGGACGACCATACGGGCCACGGCGAGATGGCCGCAGCGGTTCCGGCTGCGCCGCAGGTTCCTGCTGCGCCGCATGTTGTGCCTGCGCCGATGGCAGCCCCTGCCGCGGCACCGGCAGCAACTGTAATGGCAGCACCCGCCCCGGCGGCAGCGGTTGAACTTCCGGCAGCGCCGGTTGCGGCACCTGCTCCTCCGCCTGCGCCAGCGGCGCCGGTGAAGGCGGCGGCCAAGGCCGAGCCTGCGAAGGCGGCACCGGTCAAAGCGGCGGCCAAGGCGGCACCGGCGAAGGCGGCGGCCAAGGCAGCACCGGAGAAGGCGGCACCAGTGAAGGCGGCGGCCAAGGCGGCATTGGTGAAGGCGGCGTCGGGCAAGGGGGGCGCTGCGAAAGCGGCACCGGCCAAGGCCGCTCCGAAGGCGGCAGAGCCGAGCGGGCCGGCCAAGCCTGCGGCGCTGCGCGCGGCCCGGGGCGGTGTGCCCGATCCGTTGCAGACGATCGAGGGCATCGGCCCGGCGCTGGAGAAGCTGTGTCACGAGATGGGCACCTACCATTTCGACCAGATCGGCGCCTGGGGCGAGGCGGAGGTGGCGTGGATGGACGGCAACCTCAAGGGCTTCAAGGGGCGGGTGACGCGGGACAAATGGGTGCGGCAGGCCCGGCTGATCGGCGAGGTCGGCATCCCGGAATTCCTGCGCCGCGCCAAGACGAACGACTATTGAGACCGCGACCATGGCAGAACCCGCAGACGACAAGGCCGAGATGGCACAGGGGCGGATGATCGCCCTTGTGGTGGCCGGTGCGGGGCTGTTGTGGCTGGGTTTTCAGTGGGTGGGCGGGCAGATGGGCTGGCCGCCGAAATACATTCTGCTGGCGGACCTTTCGGCCGCCGCCGCATTCATCTGGGCGATGGTTGCGGCACTTCGGATGTGGCGGAAACGTCAAAGGTAATGGGCCCGCCAAGGGTTTGAGGACAGGCCGCACAGGCCGCAAATACAAAAGGACGGAGCGCATGCTCAAGGATCAGGACCGCATCTTCACCAACCTGTACGGGATGCATGACCGTTCGCTGGCCGGCGCCAAGAAGCGCGGACATTGGGACGGCACGGCGGGGATCATCGCGCTGGGGCGTGACAAGATCGTCGAACTGGTCAAGGCGAGCGGTCTGCGCGGCCGGGGCGGGGCCGGTTTTCCGACCGGGTTGAAGTGGAGCTTCATGCCCAAGGCCTCGGACGGGCGGCCGTCCTATCTGGTGGTGAACGCCGACGAATCCGAGCCCGTCACCTGCAAGGACCGCGAGATCATGCGGCACGATCCGCACACGCTGATCGAGGGCTGCCTGATCGCCAGCTTTGCGATGGGGGCGAATGCCTGCTACATCTATATTCGCGGTGAATACATCCGCGAGCGCGAGGCGCTGCAGGCGGCGATCGACGAATGCTATGACGACGGGCTGCTGGGCCGCAACGCGGCCAAGTCGGGCTTTGATTTCGACCTGTATCTGGCGCATGGGGCCGGGGCCTATATCTGCGGCGAGGAAACGGCGCTGCTGGAGAGCCTGGAGGGCAAGAAGGGGATGCCGCGGATGAAGCCGCCGTTCCCGGCGGGCTCGGGGCTGTACGGGTGCCCGACGACGGTGAACAATGTGGAGAGCATCGCCGTTGTCCCGACGATCCTGCGGCGCGGGGCGGAGTGGTTTTCGTCCTTTGGCCGTCCCAACAACGTCGGCACCAAGATCTTCGGCATCTCGGGCCATGTGGTGCATCCTTGCGTCGTCGAGGAGGCGATGTCGATTCCGCTGCGCCAGTTGCTGGACGAGCATTGCGGCGGCGTACGCGGCGGATGGGGCAACCTGAAGGCGGTCATTCCAGGCGGCTCGTCGGTGCCGTTGCTGACCGCCAAGCAGTGCGACGACGCCATCATGGATTTCGACTGGCTGCGCGAACAGCGTTCGGGTCTGGGGACGGCGGCGGTGATCGTGATGGATCAATCGACCGATGTCATCAAAGCGATCTGGCGGCTGTCGAAATTCTACAAGCACGAAAGCTGCGGTCAGTGTACACCTTGCCGCGAAGGCACAGGCTGGATGATGCGTGTCATGGACCGGCTGGTGCGGGGCGATGCGGAGGTCGAGGAGATCGACATGCTGATCAGCGTCACCAAGCAAGTCGAGGGTCACACGATCTGCGCCTTGGGCGATGCGGCGGCGTGGCCCATTCAGGGTCTGGTGCGCGCCTTCCGAGAGGAGATCGAAGATCGCATCAAGGCCAAGCGCACCGGACGGATGGGGGCGATGGCGGCGGAGTAAACGGTAAATGGAGAGTGGTAATGGCGCAGGTAGCACCGGAATACTCGGTCTGGTTCAGGACTTTGGCCAGTACGGCCATCGCAGCTTGCCTGACTTCCGGACCGGCGAACGGCGACACGAATACTCAAATGCTGCAGATTGATGTCCTGGAGGACGAGCCGGTCACGGTCTTTTTCCTGGACTATTGGGATGCCCTTTACAGCGTCCGTCTGGCGGAATCGCGGGGGACGGTCGGGGGGGATATGACGGTCTCGGGCGTTGATCCGTCAAGCCCGACCGGCGCGCCTGACCGGGTGGCCGCGGTGGCCGACTTCATCTGCAACGGCGAGGGGCGGTACTTTGATCGCGAAGCCGGGGTGGAGACATCCAGCGATGGCACGGTCTGGACCTTTGTCGAGGCGTGTCATTGAAGGGCAAGGGCCGCCTTGGCGCTGTGGGTCTGTTGGTCGCATTGTCGGCCTGTGCTGCACCTGCGCCACCGCGCCCGCTGACCATGCCGGCGGCGGACGGGCGGGCGGCGGATGTCAGCATTGGCGACGGGTACCGCTATGTGGTCAACCGTCAGGCGTTGGGGCAGTCACTGGAGGGTGTGGTCCTGCGGGTGAGCCGCGCGTCGGCGCCGGAACTGGGCTATGCCGACGGGCTGACGGCCAAGAAGGTGGCGCAAGCCTATTGCGCGGGGTTCAACCGCAAGCTCAATCCGGTGGCCTATGGCAAATTCTCGGCACCGGCCTCGTGGATGTTCGAGGGGGGCTGCCAATGAGCGGCCTTGCGCCCGGGTATCGCCCGTCACGGCGCTGTTATGGCATGTCAAAGCGGAATGGACCTAACATCGGAGTGCCGCAACTGCAGTGCGCCCGGAACAACGCGGCCCGGACAAGCGCCAGAGGTTTGGTTCCCATGTTGACGTTTCGGTTCCCCATCGTTCTTGCGGCGGCGCTGTTTGCCGCATCGCTTCCTGTTGTCGCCGAGGGCAAGGTGCCGTTGGCGGAGGAAACCCATATCAACGATCAACTGATCGCGGGCGCTGCCGGCGACATCCTGCGCAACACCTGCCCGACGATCTCGGCCAGAATGCTGACGGTGCTGAGCAAGCTGAACGCGCTGGAAGGCTATGCCCGCAAGCAGGGCTATACCGAGGAGGAGGTCAAAGCCTTTCTCAAGGACAAGTCCGAAAAGGCGCGGATCAAGGCGGCGGCCAAAGCCTATCTGGCCAAGGCCGGTGCGGTCGAGGGCGATACGGAAAGCTATTGCGCGGCCGGTCGCGACGAGATCGACAAGGGCACGCTGCTGGGGTCACTGTTGAGGTCCACTGAATGACAGCACGCGCGGGGTATCATCTGGCCGAATTCAATGTGGGGCGCCTGTTAGCCCCCACGGATGACCCGCGCGTCGCTGATTTCATGAACGCCCTTGACCGGGTGAACGGGCTTGGCAAGCGGATGCCGGGCTTTGTCTGGATGATGGAGGGGTCGGGTGCGCCCGGCACTGGCAACACCGAGGCCAGGGTCGGGGGCGATCCGCAGTTCATCACCAACCTGACGGTCTGGGACAGCGTCGAGACGCTGGAGGCGTTTGTCTGGAACACGGTGCACCGTCAGTTCTATGAGCGGCGGGCGGAGTGGTTCGAGGTGCTGGGAAAGATGCATTTCGTGATGTGGTGGGTGCCGGCGGGGCGTCGCCCCTTGCTGGTCGAGGCAATGGCCAGGCTGGACCACTTGCGGGCGCACGGACCGAGTGACGAGGCCTTTGGGTGGGCGTGGCTGAAAGAGGCCAGGCTGTGGCAGGAACGGGCCTGCGGGCCAGCGGCGGCGGGGTAATCTCATGTGCTACGGCGGCTATGAGCCAAAATATATGATGCGCGACATCGACGAACGCGTGAAAGGCGTTGCCTTTGCGCGGGATAAATCGGAAGAACCGGGCCAAATGCCTGCCGCCGGACTCAGCGTCCGGTTGCGGGCCTTTTTCCGGCGGATAACTCGGAAGGACCTGGTGAATGGCTGACCTGAAGAAATTGCTCATCGATGGCATCGAAGTCGAGGTTGACCCGGCGATGACCATCATTCAGGCCGCCGAAGTGGCCGGGGTGGAAATTCCGCGGTTCTGCTATCACGAGCGCCTGACGATTGCCGGAAACTGCCGGATGTGTCTGGTCGAAGTGGTGGGCGGGCCGCCCAAGCCTGCCGCCTCGTGTGCGATGCAGGTGCGCGATCTGCGGCCGGGTCCCAATGGCGAGCCGCCGATGGTCAAGACCAACACGCCGATGGTGAGACGCGCCCGCGAGGGGGTCATGGAGTTTCTGCTGATCAACCATCCGCTGGACTGCCCGATCTGCGATCAGGGCGGCGAGTGCGACCTGCAGGATCAGGCCGTGGCTTATGGCGTGGATTTCAGCCGCTACCGCGAGCCCAAGCGCGCCTCGGAAGAGTTGAACCTTGGCCCGCTGGTGGCCACAGCGATGACCCGCTGCATCTCGTGCACGCGCTGTGTGCGGTTTACCTCGGAAGTCGCGGGCATCCTGCAGATGGGGCAGACGGGACGTGGCGAGGATGCCGAGATCACGACCTATCTGAATGCGACTTTGGACAGCAACCTGCAGGGCAACATCATCGACCTGTGCCCGGTGGGGGCGCTGACCTCGAAGCCTTATGCGTTCACGGCGCGGCCGTGGGAGCTGACCAAGACCGAGAGCATCGACGTGATGGACGGCTTGGGCAGCAATATCCGCATCGACACCAAGGGCCGTGAAGTGATGCGGATCATTCCGCGCAACCATGACGGCGTGAATGAAGAGTGGATCAGCGACAAGACCCGCTTCATCTGGGACGGGTTGCGCCGGCAGCGTCTGGACACGCCCTATATCCGCGAAAACGGCAAGTTGCGCAAAGCCGGCTGGGGCGAGGCGCTGGTCGCCGCCGCCGCCGCTATGAAGGGCAAGCGGGTCGCGGGTCTGGTGGGCGATCTGGTTCCGGTCGAGGCGGCGTATTCGCTGAAGGCCGTGGTCGAGGGTCTGGGCGGTCATGTCGAATGCCGCACCGATGGGGCGCGGTTGCCGGCGGGCAACCGGTCGGCCTATGTCGGCACGGCGCGGATCGAGGACATCGACAACGCCAAGATGATCCAGTTGATCGGAACCAATCCAAGGGTCGAGTCCCCGGTTCTGAACGCGCGCATCCGCAAGGCGTGGACTAAGGGCGCGACCATTGGTTTGGTCGGACAAGCGGTTGATCTGTCGTATGAATATGTCCATGTCGGCACTGACCGTGCTGCGCTTGAAAGACTTTCATCTCAGGTGATTTCAGACGCGACCAAGGCCAAGCTGACGCTGGTGATCGTGGGGCAGGGTGCCATTAACGAAGCGGATGGCGAGGCGGTTCTGGCCCATGCCATGCGTCTGGCGGAAAACAGCGGCTCCAAACTGTTGATCCTGCACACCGCCGCCGCGCGGGTGGGGGCCATGGATGTGGGTGCGGTGACCGAGGGTGGTCTGGCGGCCGCGACCGAGGGGGCCGAGGTGATCTACAACCTTGGCGCGGACGAGGTTGACATCGCCCCCGGCCCCTTTGTGATATATCAGGGCAGCCATGGCGACCGCGGGGCCAACCGGGCCGACATCATTCTGCCGGGTGCCGCCTATACCGAGGAGGGCGGCCTGTTCGTCAACACCGAGGGACGGCCGCAGCTTGCCATGCGCGCCGGGTTTGCGCCGGGCGAGGCCAAGGAAAACTGGGCGATCCTGCGAGCGCTGTCGGCAGAGCTTGGGGCGACCCTGCCTTGGGACACCCAAGCCGCATTGCGCGGCCGGATCGTGGCAGAGGTGCCGCATCTGGGCCAGATCGACGCGGTGGCCGAGAATTCCTGGGCCGCGCTGCCGGTCCGGGACATGGCGCGCGCGGATTTCCGCAACGCCGTCAACAGCTTCTATCTGACCAACCCGGTCGCCCGCGCCTCCAAGGTGATGGGCGAGCTGGCGGCGCTGGAGGCGGACCGCGCCAAGATGAAGCTTGCGGCGGAATGACCTTCAGCGGCCCGATCCTTGCCGGTCTGACAGTTGCCTTGGCGGCACTGTCGGCTTGTGCGGCGCAGGGCCCGGAGGAACCGGACCTG
>JANMCI010000406.1:0-3172 GCA_031361245.1 Rhodobacterales bacterium | reverse complement strand
CTGCATCCCCGCCACACGATTGACCGCACCCTCAGCGAACCTCTCGCCATCCACGGCCTTCCCGATGGCGACCAACGCGTGATGGAAGCACTTCGCGATGTCGGCCTGCCAACCTCCTTCCGCTTCCGCTATCCCCATCAGCTTTCGGGCGGCCAGCGCCAAAGGGTCGCCATTGCCCGCGCCCTGATGCTGAAACCCGCCATCCTGCTGCTGGACGAGCCGACCTCGGCCCTCGACGCCTCGGTGCAGGCCGAAGTCCTGAACCTTCTGTCGCGCCTGCGCGACGAGCGCGGCCTCACCTTTCTCATGGTCAGCCACGACCTCGCCGTCATCGACCATATGTGCGACCGTGTCCTCGTCATGCAACACGGCCGCGCGGTCGAAGAACTCAGCCGCGAGGCTCTGGCCGGTGCCCGGATGCAAACCGACTACGCCCGCAGCCTGTTCACAGCCTCGGCTGACCGGATGCTGGGGGGCTAGATATTTCCGATTGCACCTTTAGAAATACTCCACGGGGTGGACTCAATGGTTCAAGAACCATTGAGTCTTGGGGGTGTGAAACCCCCGCGCGCCGCCAGCCAAAGGACACCGCATGTTCCCCACTTTCGACGGCCACAACGACATCCTCCTGCGGCTTTACAACGCCCCGCAGAACCGCGAGGCAATCTGGCTGACCGGGGAAGGCAAGGGCCATCTCGACCTGCCCCGGATGAAGAAGGGCGGCTTTGCCGGCGGCTTCTTTGCGATCTACATCCCCTCTCCGCATGACGTCGACGGGATCGACTACAACCAGCTGATGGAAAACCCGCCCTACCGTCTGCCCCTGGCCGATCTTATCGGCGACCGTCTGGCCCTTCCTGTTGCGATGGCGATGGCGGGTCACATGCTGTGGATGGAACGCGCCTCGGGCGGGCAGTTCCGCGTGGTCCGCACTGCCGCCGAGATCCGCGACTGCCTTGCAACCGGGGTCATCGCCGGCATCCTGCATATGGAAGGGGCCGAAGCCATCGGTGACGATCTCGACGCCTTGCACGCCTTCCATGCCATGGGCCTGCGCTCGATCGGGCCGGTCTGGTCGCGGCCCACGATCTTTGGCAATGGCGTGCCTTTCGCCTTCCCCTCCAGCCCCGACACAGGCGAAGGGCTGACCCCTGCCGGCAAACGGCTGATCCGCGAGTGCAACGCGCTGCGGATCATGATCGACCTTAGCCACATCAACGAAAAGGGCTTTGATGATGTGGCCAAGCTGTCGGAGGCGCCGCTGGTTGCTACCCATTCCAACGCCCATGCCGTCACGCCAACTTCGCGCAACCTGACCGATCGCCAACTGGCGGTGATCCGCGACTCGGGCGGCATGGTCGGTCTGAACTTCGCCACCTCCTTTCTGCGCCGCGACGGCAAGCAATCGGCCGACATGGGATGGGAGGATGTTCTGGCCCATCTCGATCACCTCATCACCCATCTGGGTGAAGATCACGTCGGCCTCGGGTCGGATTTCGACGGCGCGACGGTGCCCAAGGGTATCACCGATGTCGCAGGCCTTCCCGCGCTGCAGCAGGCGATGATGGACCACGGCTTTGGCGACGCGCTGATGCGCAAACTGACCCACGAAAACTGGATCCGCCTGTTGGAGCGGACCTGGGGCGGCTGAGCCGTCTTGGGGCTTGCCATACCGGGGCGTGGCAGGCTAGCCTGAACCCGTCAGATCGGGAGAATCCAGCCCCGCGCTGGTGCCGAAGGAGCAACCGCCCCGGTAAACTCTCAGGCCCCAAGGACCGTTCTGTCACCGAAACTCTGGAGAGTGGCGCGCCGCGCCCGCCGAAGGGATAACGATCTCAGGCGTCCCGGTTGGGACAGGGACAGAGGGGGCAACGGGTGGTGCGCTGAAGCGCACTCTGCGCTGCTGGAGGTTGGGGATTTGGCTGAATTGTCACGTTTAGGTCTGCATGACCTGCATGTCGCCCTTGGCGGCAAGATGGTTCCGTTTGCGGGCTATGAGATGCCGGTGCAGTACCCTGCCGGGGTGCTGAAAGAGCATCTGCACACCCGCGCGGCGGCGGGGCTTTTCGATGTCAGCCACATGGGGCAGGTTCTCCTGCGCCCCAAGGGTACGCTCGCGGAAACCGCGCTGGCGCTGGAATCCCTCGTCCCGGTGGATGTGTTGGGCCTGCTCGTCGGGCGGCAGCGCTATGGCATGTTCACTGATGCATCGGGGGGCATTCTGGATGACCTGATGTTCGCCAACCGGGGCGATCACCTGTTCGTCGTGGTCAACGCGGCCTGCAAAGCCGCCGACATCGCTCATATGAAGGCGCAGCTTTCGGGCGCCTGCGACGTGCTGCCCGTCACCGACCGCGGCCTGCTTGCCCTGCAAGGCCCGGCGGCCGAGGCGGCCCTGTCGCGCCTCGTGCCCGCGGCGGCCACCATGCGCTTCATGGATGTGGCGTTCCTCGACTGGGGCGGCGTGCAGCTTTGGGTCTCGCGTTCCGGTTATACCGGTGAGGACGGCTATGAAATTTCGGTGCCCCTCTCGCGGTTGCACCATTTTGCCGAGGAATTGCTGAAACAGCCCGAAGTCATGCCCATCGGTCTTGGCGCCCGCGACAGCCTGCGGCTGGAGGCGGGGCTATGCCTTTATGGCCACGACATCGACCAGTCCACCAGTCCGGTCGAAGCGGGCCTGACCTGGGCGATCCAGAAAGCCCGCCGCGCCGGGGGCGAGCGTGAAGGCGGCTTTCCGGGGGCGGAGCGTATCCTTCATGAACTGGCTCACGGCCCGGCCCGGCAGCGGGTCGGACTGCGCCCCGAAGGCCGCGCCCCGATGCGCGAGGGCACGCAGCTCTTCGCAGGCAGCAGCAGCCGCGCAGTCGGTACCATCACCTCGGGCGGTTATGGCCCCTCGGTCGGCGGACCCATCGCCATGGGATATGTCGAAACCGCGGTCGCAGGACCCGGCACCGCACTCATGGCAGAACTGCGCGGCAAGATGTTGCCCGTGGCACTTTCTGCCATGCCATTCCATCCCACCACCTACAAGCGTTGAGGACAGATAGATGAAATACACCAAGGAACACGAATGGCTGCGCGTCGAGGGCGATCTGGTCGTCGTCGGTATCACCGAACACGCGGCCACAGCGCTCGGCGATGTCGTATTCGTCGAACTGCCCGAGAT